>NZ_JAMYPB010000009.1:0-172099 GCF_040320135.1 Mesorhizobium sp. M0772
CACTCCTTCCAAGGCACCTTGCTCTCCTTGCAAAGGGCCGAAAGTGTAACCCATGTCTCCGGAATGAACTGTCACCCATCTCTCGGGAAGGGCACTGAACATCAAGGGCTTTGACTTCCTGGCGCCGCACCGACGGCTTCCTGATTTCGGCCTGCCGGCTGTGCCGGCAAGCCTGCGCAACCGAGTTATGAACTTTCGGGGCGCACGGTCTCCACGCGCAGCGAGCCGGCTGGAAGCGGCTGCAGCAGTTCGGCTTCCGGCTTCGTCAGACTGAGCCAAGCCGCCCAATCGCCGGGCCGAAGCACCACGACCTGCCGACTGTGATAGGGCGCAATATCCGGTCCAGGCTCGGTTGTCAGCATGGTGAAGGTTGGCGGCTTGTTGCCGGCAGCTTCACGCCAAAGCCCTGCGATGGCCATGAACGGCGAGCTGTTGAGCGTGAAGCGATGCTTTGCCTTCGGATACTTCGTGCCCGTGAACTCGAAGAAGGCGGATGCCGGCACGAGGCAGCGTTTGCTGCCGGCGAATTGCCGGCCTTCGGAGCGGAAGTTGAACACTGGTCCGCCTTTCGGGCCGGCCGGCGGAAATCCAAACGTCATCGACGTCAGTTCAACAACGCCAGTGTCGCCGGCCGCGCGCATGATCGGGGCTGGATCGTTGATATGGATGTCATCAACCCGCGGCAGGTCAAGTTCGGTCTGATGGGTCGGGATCTCGAGTGCCAGCGACTCCAGCATCCGGCAATATTCAGCCCAGAGAATATGCTGCTCATAGTCGTTGCACATGGAAGGCTCCCGACCGGTCTGCCAGTTTACCCCACGCCAAACAAAGAGGCGATGGACCGCTCAACCCTCGCGGTCGCGCTCGACCAGTATATCGGCCTCGATCGCCGCGTTGACGAAGGCGGCGCGGGCATAGCGCGCCTCTTGAAGGCCTTCCAGAACGCCAAGGCAGGCTTTGCGGGCGGCGACGTGATAGCCGCCTGTCTTCACGGGCCATCGATCCATGAGGATGTCAGCGGCCTGCGCGACACGCTCCACCTTGTAGATCGTGTTTCTGGACCTGCCGAGCGCCACGCGAACCGGCTCATCGAAATGCTGATCTTGCATGCTTCCCCTCCCGAACGCGATCGCGAGTCAATTCGGGGGAGGCAAGTTCGGTTCCACAGGAGCGATTTGCCAACGCAATAAACCCGCCTTCTGAAATCACTTTGCGCGCATCGGCCAAATGGCGGATTTGATTTGCTTGGTGATCCCCTCTCCCTGGGGCAAACTGCCTGCCGGGGCTGCAGGAGGAGAAATGCGAGCACGCGCAGCTACGATCGGCGATCTCGAAAGTGTCTTCCGTGATCTGTCCACGCGGATGTCGGACGAGTATGTGGCCGCCGGCAAGGACAGCAAGGTCGCCTACGACAATCTGATGATGAATTTGAAGGAAGGCCGAGCGCACGCGCTGGTCGAGGGCGACAAGACGGTGGCGATCGTCGCCTGGCACGAGAACAGCGACGCCGCCGACACGCTGTTTGCCGCGCAGGAGGGTTTCTTCAGCGCCGCGACGGTCCGCTTCTGCAGGCGCCACATCCGCCACATTCAGGCGCTGGCCGGCAACCTTCCCATCCACTCGCGCAGCTGGCTGCAGCGGGCCGACGTCGGCAAATGGTTCCGTGTCATCGGTTATGTCGAACGCGGCCGAGAGAACGGCGCCACTGTGTTCGAATTGCCGCCGGCACGGGGAGCGTCAGCTGCGCGGGCTGCCTAGGGCTGCGCACCCACGGATGCCATCACGGAAAAGCCCCCCGCCAAGATGGCGATGGGCCAATATCGCCTGCAATGGCCTCATATCGGGGGCTCAGATGTCGGGGCTCAGATATCGGGCTGATCCAGCGCCTCGAAAATCACCCGTTCCAGCGGACCGAGATCCTCTTCGATCTCGCTGACCTCAAGGCCTAAATGCCGAGCATCCAGGGCAGCTCGCGTGGTTAGGGTTCGAGCCGTTGCCTTGTCGGCAGGCAGTTCGCCCGGCAGGTGCTCGTGGATCCAGCCCTGCAGGAAATCAACGCCGCGCTCGCTCATCGATTTATCCCTTCCGTTATCTGGGGATTATTCACCCAGAATGACCCCAGAAGCGACGATCTGAGCCGTCAGGCTGGTGAGCCTGCCTCGCTTCACGAGCGTCGGTTTTTGGTAGATTTTCTTCATGGCGGTGCCTTTCGCGACAAATCGCTCGTCGGCAACAACGTCCGTCGCGGGGCAGCGTTCCCTGGCCGGCTGTTGAGCCCGACCCCCTGACACATCGTATTTGAGAACAGCCCCGCTCCCGCGACCCGTGATGTTGGTGCCGCGGCAGGTTGCGAAGCCAATGCGGGGCGTGGCATTTGTCGATGCCGATCATTGGGATGGCAAGCAGGACATGGCACGGCCACCAGACATCGCCCAACACCAGGCCCCGAGCGCAGGCGTCAGCCTGAACCGGGCGCTTTCCAAACTCGGCCTGTATTCGCGCAAGCAGGCCGAGCTGCTGATCGCCGAAGGGCGCGTGCAGGTTGGCGGCAAGGTGGTGCGCGATCCGTCGCTGCGTGTCGATCTCGGCCGCGACCGCATCGCTGTCGACGGCGAGCAGATCGTCGGCAAGGCAAAAGTCTACCTGATGATCAATAAGCCGCGCGGACAGGTCACCACGCGCGATGACCCGCAGGATCGTGGCACCGTCTATGACTGCCTGGTGGAACTGGAGTTGCCTTTCGTGTCGCCGGTCGGCCGCCTCGACAAGGCCACCGAAGGCCTGTTGCTGATGACCAACGACACGCGCTGGGCCAACCGCCTGCTCGATCCGGCCTCGCATGTCGCCAAGACCTATCATGTCCAGATCGGCACCGCGCCCGACGAAGCGATGCTGGCGCGCTTTCGCGACGGAGCGATCGTCGACGGCGAACTGCTGACCGCAAGTTCGATCGAACTGCTGCGCAGCGGCGGCCGCACTGCCTGGCTGGAAATCGTGCTCGACGAGGGCCGCAATCGCCAGATCCGCCGCCTGCTCGGGGCATTCGACATCGAGGTGCTGAGGCTGGTTCGGGTGGCGATCGGCGGTTTGCAGCTCGGCGAGCTCGCCAAGGGCAAGGCGCGGCATCTGACATCGGAGGAATTGGCGGTGCTCGCGCGTTAGGAGGCAGGCTTGCCCCGAAACCCTACTTCTGGTTCCACCTGCGTATCACCGGCTCGCTCAGATCGTGCTCATAGCCGAGGATGCTGAGGCTCGCGGTATCAAGCACGAAGTGCGCACCGCCTTCGGGTGGCAGACCGAGCCAGCGCGCGGCCAGCACGCGCAGGAAATGCGAGCTTGAAAACACCAGCACATTGCCCTCGATTGCCCGCAGCCCGGCGATGATCCTGTCGGCCCTGGCACCAACATCCGCTACCGACTCGCCGTCGGGACAGCCGTCACGGAACAATTGCCAGCCGGGGCGCTGCACAAGAATCTCCTTGGTCTTAACGCCCTCATAGGCGCCATAGTCCCATTCCTGCAGGTCGTCCTTCTTGACGGCAGCAGCGCCGAAGCCGGCAAGCGTGCAGGTGCTGAAGGCTCGCTGCGACGGGCTCGACCACACCGCCTGGAAGGACAGATCCTTGAGCCGGTCCGCCACGCCGCGAGCTGCCGCCTCGCCCTTTGCCGTCAACGGTATGTCGGTGCGGCCGGTGTGTTTTCCCGAAGCGCTCCACTCCGTCTCGCCGTGACGGACGAGGTAGATTTCGGGGTACGGATTGCTCATGCGCCGGCCTTTCGGTTTTACGTCCGCACCCTACCCGGGAGGGCCCGGCCAGCGCCAGCCACGTGCAGGCGGAAAAGGAAAGGCCGCAACCGAATCGGCTGCGGCCTTGTGCTCAAACGTCAGTGCCCGGAGCGGTCAGGCGGGCTGCAGATCGCCCGACAGCGCCAGGTCGGCTTCCTCGGACAATGTGCCGGCCATGGCGGCGGCGAACTTGGTCTGGTCGAGTTCGCCTTCCCAGCGCGCCACAACAATCGTCGCCACTGCATTGCCGACGAAGTTGGTCAGCGCCCGGCATTCCGACATGAAGCGGTCGACCCCTAGGATCAGCGCCATGCCGGCAACGGGTACCGTAGGCACGACAGAGAGCGTGGCGGCCAGCGTGATAAAGCCGGCGCCGGTGATGCCGGCGGCACCCTTGGAGCTCAGCATGGCAACCAGCAGCAGCAGAATCTGGTCGCCATAGGTGAGCGGCGTGTCGGTCGCCTGGGCGATGAACAGCGCCGCCAGCGTCATGTAGATGTTGGTGCCGTCGAGGTTGAAGGAGTAGCCGGTCGGGATGACCAGGCCGACCACCGAGCGGTTGCAGCCGGCGCGCTCCATCTTGGCCATCAGGCCGGGAAGAGCGGCTTCCGAGGACGAGGTGCCGAGCACCAGCAGCAGCTCTTCCTTGATGTAGCGGATCAAGGCGAGGATCGAGAAGCCGTTGTACCAAGCGACAGCGCCGAGCACGACCAGCACGAAGAGCAGCGACGTCAGGTAGAAGGTGCCGATCAGAAAGGCGAGGTTGGCAATCGCACCGATGCCGTATTTACCGACGGTGAAGGCCATGGCGCCGAAGGCGCCGATGGGGGCGGCCTTCATCAGGATGGCGACCAGGCGGAAGATAGGCGAGGTCAGCGCCTGCAGGAAATCGACGACCGGGCGGCCGCGCTCGCCGACCAGAGCGAGGGAGATGCCGAACAGCACCGAGAAGAACAGCACCTGCAGGATGTCGCCTTGCGCGAAGGCGCCGGTGATGGTGTCGGGGATGATGTTGAGCAGGAAGCCGACGATGGTCGTGTCATGCGCCTTCTCGGTGAAGGTGGCGACCTTCGAGGGATCGAGCGTCGCCGCATTGATGTGCATGCCGGCGCCCGGTTGGACGACGTTGGAGACGACCAGACCGACGACGAGCGCCAGCGTCGAAAAGACCAGGAAGTAGATCATCGCCTTGCCGGCGACGCGGCCAACCTTTTTCAGGTCGGAGACGCCGGCAATGCCGGTGGTCACCGTCAGGAAGATGACCGGCGCGATCACCATCTTGACCAGCTTGATGAAGGCATCGCCGAGCGGCTTCAGCGAAGCACCGAGTTCGGGATAGAAATGACCGAGCAGCACGCCGGCGGCGATCGCCGTCAGGACCTGCACGTAGAGATGACGGTAAAAGGGTAGCTTGCCGCGCGGTTCGGCGGCAGCGAATGCTGGCTGCATGACGTCCTCCATGGCGCCCCGATCGAAAGCTCGACCTCCCGGGGCAGTTGTTTCCGCAGCCTTGCGACTGCTGTGTTGGTCACTGCAACTGCCGTGCCAGACTGTGCGGCATACCGCGGCCATTGATTTTGTTGAGTATTCGTCCGATCGAGGCTGCTGCCGCTCAACGCAAGTGCGGACATCCGCATGATTGAATTGTGCTTTGTGCGAAATCATGCACAAATAGGGAATGCTGCAACGCCCTGCCGCGGTCCTGTCGCCGACGCCCGAGCAACTCGGCAAACGCGCGCGTCGCGCCTGGCTGCTGTTTGCGGCGATCGCGCTGGTGATCGTTGCCACGGCGCTCACCGGCGCCGGCCTCTACGCGCGCCGCGCCGAGGTCGCGGCACTGGCGGCGCAAGGCCGCACCGATGCCAATCTGAAGGTAGCGTTGCTGCGCGCCGTGCTGGAAAGCCCGCGGGCGCTGCCGCTGCTCTTGTCCGAGGACCAGCAGGTGCATGACGCCCTGCAGAACAAGGGCGCTGTCACGATCGACGTGCTCAACCGCAAGCTCGAAGGGCTGGTCTCCGGCACCAAGGCTTCGGTGCTTTACGTCACCGGCGTCGACGGGTTTGCGATCGCCTCCAGCAACTGGCGCGAAACAACCAGCTTCGTCGGCAACGACTATGGTTTCCGCGCCTATTTCTCCGGCGCCATGCAATCCGGAACGGCCGAATATTTTGCGCTGGGCAACATCAGCAAGCGCCCGGGCCTCTATATTTCGCGTCGCGTCGGCAATGCGGCGGCGCCGCTCGGCGTCGTCGTCGTCAAGATGGAATTCGACCAGCTTGAAGCCGACTGGCATGAGGCCAACCGGCCGGCCTATGTCAGCGACGACCACGGCGTCGTGCTGATCACCAGCGTGCCGTCCTGGCGCTTCATGACCACCGCGCCGCTGGCCGGCCCGGTGGCTGCCGCCATCCGGAGCAGCCAGCAATTCGGCAACGCGCCGCTGATCCCCTTGCCGATCACACGCCCCGAGGCATTGAGCCCTGACGTGTCGATGGTGCATGCGATAACACCGGGCGGCAGCGATGCCGAATATCTCAGGCTTTCGACACTGGTCCAATCGACGCCATGGCGGCTCGATTATCTCGTGCCGGTCGAAGGGCCGATCGCGGCTGCGGTGCGTGAGATGCGGCTGCTGGCGCTGGGCGTCGTGGTGCCGTTGCTGGCGCTGGCCGGCTATCTCCTGTGGCGCCGTCAGTCGGCGCAGATGCGCATCGCAGCCGAACAGGCAGCGCGCATCGAGCTCGAGCGCCGCGTCGTCGAGCGTACGCATGACCTCAGCCTGGCTCGCGACCGGCTGCAGGCCGAGATCACCGATCACCGCAGCACCGAAGCCAAGCTTCAGGTCATGCAGCAGGAACTGGTGCAGGCCAACCGTCTTGCTACCCTCGGCCAGGTTGCCGCCGGCGTCGCGCATGAGATCAACCAGCCGGTGGCAACGATCCGCGCCTATGCCGACAATGCGCGTGTGTTCCTGGAGCGCAAGCAGACCGCCTCGGCCGAGGAGAACCTTGGCGCGATTGCCGCGCTGACCGAGCGCATCGGCGGCATCACCGAAGAGTTGAAGGTCTTTGCCCGCAAGGGGCGCACGGCAGCCGAACCGGTCGAACTGCGCGGCGTCATCGAGGGCGCCGTGGTGCTGCTCAGAAGCCGCTTTGCCGGTCGGCTGGACGCACTCGATATCACGCTGCCGCCGGTAACGCTCAAGGTGATGGGCAACCGGCTGCGGCTCGAACAGGTGCTGATCAACCTGTTCCAGAATGCGCTGGAAGCGCTGGACGGCCGCGACGGCGCCAGGGTGGAGGTTTCGGCCCAGGAGACGGCCGAAGGCGTGGCGCTTGCCGTCGCCGACAATGGGCCGGGCATTTCGCCTGCCATCCTCAAGTCATTGTTCACGCCGTTCAACACCTCGAAGGAAAAAGGCCTCGGGCTCGGCCTCGTCATCTCGCAAGACATCGTCGCCGACTATGGCGGACGCATCGAGGTGGCGAGCGACCAGGCCGGCACGCGCTTTACCATTCACCTCGCCAGGGCAGCATGATGGACACCGCACCGGTCGTATTGATCGACGACGACAGCGAATTGCTGAGGGCCACGCGGCAGACGCTGGAACTCGCTGGTTTTTCCGTCTCGGCCTTTGCGGTGGCGAACGAGGCGCTGGCCGGGCTCGACGCCAATTTTCCCGGCGTGGTGGTGTCCGACATCCGCATGCCCGGCATTGACGGCCTGCAGCTCTTCGACCGCGTCTTCCAGCTTGATGCCGACATTCCGGTAATCCTGGTCACCGGGCATGGCGACATCGCGGTTGCGGTCAAGGCGATCAAGGATGGCGCCTACGACTTCATCACCAAGCCTTTCGCCGCCGACCGGCTGGCGCAAAGTGTGGCACGGGCGGCGGAAAAGCGCCGGCTGGTGATGGAGAACCGCGCCTTGCGCGAAAGCGCCGAACAGGCGCAGGACGGCCTGCCGCTGATCGGGCAGACGCCGGCGATGGAGCGGCTGCGCCGCACGCTGCGGCAAATCGCAGACACCGATGTCGACGTGCTGGTGACTGGCGAGACCGGCTCCGGCAAGGAGGTGGTGGCGGGCCTGCTGCATCGCTGGAGCCGCCGCGCCAAGGGCAATTTCGTGGCGCTGAATTGCGGCACGCTGCCGGATACGGTGATCGAAAGCGAACTGTTCGGCCATGAGGCCGGCGCCTTCACCGGCGCACAGAAGAAGCGCATCGGCCGCATCGAGCATTCGAGCGGCGGCACGCTGTTTCTCGACGAGATCGAAAGCATGCCGGCCTCGACCCAGGTGCAGATGCTGCGGGTGCTGGAAATGCGCGAGGTGACGCCGCTCGGTACCAATGAAATCCGGCCGGTCGACCTGCGCGTCGTCGCCGCCGCCAAGGTCGATCTCGGCGATGCCAGCCGGCGCGGCGCCTTCCGCGAGGATCTCTACTACCGGCTCAATGTGGTGACGATCTCGATCCCGCCGCTGCGCGAACGCCGCGACGACGTCGCCCTGCTGTTCTTCTACTTCGCCGAGCGTGCAGCCGCCCGCTTCCGCCGGCAAATGCCAGCCGTGCCTGCCTCAGTGCACCGCCATCTGAGCCAGCACGACTGGCCGGGCAATGTGCGTGAACTCGCGCATTTCGCCGAGCGTTTCGTGCTTGGACTGGAGGAAGCGGCGCAAGCGCCACCTTCCGCCCCGGCGGAGCCGGATGACGCCAGCTCACTGCCGGAACGGCTGGAACGCTATGAAGCCAATGTCATCCGCGAGGCGCTTGGCCGCAATGACGGCGATGTCCGGCGCACGATTGAAGCGCTCGGCATTCCGCGCAAGACCTTCTACGACAAGCTGCAGCGGCACGGCATCGTGCGCAGCGATTTTTCCAGGTAATTCATTTTCCAGGTAATTCAGGCGTGTGGACCCGAAAGCAGGGTAGATTTTGTGAACCGGCGCAAAAAAACCGTGGCAAGTCGGCATCAGAAAGTGTTGAAGACCGCATCGGCGGCCTTCGGCACGGCGCGATCCGGTTGCGCTCGGCAGATGTTGATGATTTGTTGCCGGTCAGCGGAGAATGAATGATGCGAGAACCTGTCGGTCAAGATGAATATGGATCGACCAATCCGTTCGATCCGGACGATCTGACGAATTTGAACGCGATCGGCCCGGCCATGGGCGGCGGCAATGACTTCGAGAAATACGCCGTTGCCGTGATCATCGTCTTCGGCGCGCTGATCATTGGCGGGCTGATGGCCGCTTCCATGACCTTTGGTCACCGGAACGGCTTCCTGTTTGCGCTTGGCGGCGCAACCGCGGCCTGGATATCGGGCAATGCGCTGCTCCTCGACCGTCCCCGCATCTACGCGGCGTTCGTCGTGATCGCGGCGCTGATGCTCGTCGGGTCGACGCTTACGCTCGTCCTCTGATCAATCTCTTGTTTTGATCAGTAGCCAATCGCCTCGCCGGATGCGGCGCGGCTGTCGATGGCGCCGTTGTAGCGGGCGCCGCCGCCCTTCTCGATTTCCGCCAGGCTCTTGCCGCCGACAAGAATGCCGGCCGCCTGACCCCAGGTAGAATCCGCGAGATCGAGGTGGTAGCCCATGCCGGCCAGCAGTTTTTCAGTGTCGGGCGACAGGCCGAACGGTTCGACATAGATCGTGTCGGGCAGCCATTGATGGTGGATGCGCGATGCGTCGATCGCCTCCTGGATGTTCATGCCGTGGTCGATGACGTTGACGATGGCTTCCAGCGTGATGGTGATGATGCGCGAGCCGCCGGGGCTGCCGATAACCATGAACGGCTTGCCGTCCTTGGCGACGATGGTCGGGCTCATCGATGACAGCGGCGTCTTCTTCGGCTGGATAGCATTGGCCTCTCCCTGCACGAGACCGTAGAGGTTGGGCACGCCAGGCTTCTGGGTGAAATCATCCATCTCGTTGTTGAGCAGGATGCCGGTGCCGTCCGCGACCACGCCGGCGCCGAACGAGCCGTTCAGCGTATAGGTGATCGCGACCGCATTGCCGTCATCGTCGATGATCGAATAGTGCGTCGTTTCCTTCGACTCGCCGAAGCCCTTCGGCATCAAATCCTGCGAGACGCCGGCGCGGAACGGGTCGATCTTGTCGCGGATCTCCTTGGCGTAACCCTTGTCGAGCAGTTTCGAGACCGGATTGTCGACGAAATCGGGATCGCCGAGCGCCGAGTTGCGGTCCACATAGGCGTAGCGCATCGCCTCGACCATGACGTGCACCGTCTCGGCCGAGCCGGCGCCAAGATAGGACAGCGGGTAGCCCTCCAGCACGTTGAGGATTTCGCAGATGATGACGCCGCCCGAGCTTGGCGGGGGCGAAGAGACGATCTCGTAACCGCGATAGGTGCAGCTCACCGGTTGCAGCTCGCGTACCTTATATTGCTCGAAGTCTGCCTTGGCCAGAATGCCGCCCCTGGCGCCGCTCGCCTTGACGATGGCGCCGGCGATGGCGCCTTTGTAGAAGGCGTCGGCGCCTTTTTCGGAGATGGCGGCGAGCGAGGCTGCAAGATCGCGCTGGAGGAGACGCTCGCCGGCGCCATAGGGTTTGCCGTCCGGCTTCAGGAAGATGGCGGCGGCGGCAGGGTCCTTCGCCAGCCGTGCGGCATTGCTTGCGAATGAAGCAGCGTCGCCCTGGTCGAGGATGAAGCCATCCTTGGCATAGGCAATTGCCGGCGCCATCAAATCCTGGCGTGGCAGCGTGCCATATTTTTCACGAGCCATCTCGAACCCTGCCACGGAACCCGGTACGCCGACCGCAAGGTAGCCATCAAGGCTGGCGCCCTTCACCGGATTGCCGTCCTTGTCGAGATACATGGTCTTGGTTGCCGCCAGCGGCGCGCGCTCGCGGAAATCGAGGAAGGTCGATTTGCCGTCCTTGAAGCGGATGGTCATGAACCCGCCACCGCCGATATTGCCGGCATTGGGGTAGACGACGGCGAGCGCATAACCGACCGCGACCGCCGCATCGACAGCGTTGCCGCCCTTCTTCAGCACCTCGACGCCGACTTCCGACGCCAGATGCTGGGCGGTGACGACCATGCCGTGCTCGCCCTTCGCCGGTTGAGGCGAGGCGGCATGGAGCGCGCCGGATGGCGCGAGCGCAATTGCGAGCGAAAGGGTGACGCCAATCAGCGTCCGGCGGGTCAAGGGCATGGCGGTGCTCCAAGTGCAGTGTGCCTAGAAGACCTACATGGAGCGGCCGAGTCCATCATCAATATGAGCGAACATATATTGGTGTTCGCCTGCCGGCGGAGGCAAGCTGATCTCCCCCCTGTGGTGGAGATTAGCCAATCTCAAACAATCCCGCCTGAACCGCTCACAACCGCCGGCCGTTCCGCCGCGACCTTCGCCCGGTAGCCCGCCGCGCGATATGCGGCGACTGGATCGATGGCGCCGCCTGTGTTCAGCCGCGCCATGGCAAGGATCGGCTCGACATCGGTGCGGTAGGCAGCTTTCAGCGTCTGCGTCGCCATCAGCGCATCATTGCCGTCTTGGAAACCCTCGAGCGCCTTGCGGTCGACCAGCAGCGCCTGCGCATAGGCGCGCTGCACCTCGACCGCCGACAGCATCAGGCTTTCGATCGGATCGGTGACGTTGTGGCTCTGGTCGAGCATGTGGGCGGGATCGAAACCCTCGGCGCCGGACAGCTCGGCATGGACCAATTCGTTGAAGACCAGGAACAGCCGATAGGGATCGATCGAGCCGGCATCGAGATCGTCGTCGCCATATTTGGAATCGTTGAAGTGGAAGCCGCCGAGTTTCTTGAACTGGATCAGCCGCGACACGATCATCTCGATGTTGACGTTGGGCGCATGGTGGCCGAGGTCGACCAGGCAGTACGCCTTGTCGCCCAGCTCCTTGGATATGAGGTAGTTGGTGCCCCAGTCCTGCACGACCGTGGAGTAGAAAGCCGGCTCGTACATTTTGTGTTCGGTGAACAGTTTCCAGTCGGCGGGCAGTCCGGCATAGATCTCCTTCATCGCGTCGAGATAGCGCTCGAAGGCTTTGGCGAAATTGACCTGGCCGGGGAAATTCGAGCCGTCGCCGATCCACACTGTTAGCGCCCTGGACCCCAGCGTCTTGCCGATCTCGATGCATTCCAGATTGTGCTCGACCGCCTGGCGGCGCGTGCCGGCATCGGCATGCGACAGCGAGCCGAATTTGTAGGAGAGCTTCTGGTCCCTGGCGTCCGAGAAGGTGTTGGAATTCATGGCGTCGAAGCCGAGGCCGAAGCGCGAGGCCGCCTGCTTCAGCCGGTTCGGATCGGCCTTGTCCCACGGGATGTGCAGCGAAACGGTCGGTGTAGCCTGTGTCAGCTGGCTGATGACGGCGCAATCCTCGATCTTGTCGAAGATATCGCGGGGCTCGCCGGCGCCGGGAAAGCGGGCAAAGCGTGTGCCGCCGGTGCCGACGCCCCAGGACGGAATGGCGACGGCGAATTTCTCGACCTTGTCGCGGATGGCGTCGATGGCGATGCCGCGGCGGTCGAGGCGTTCGCCGAGCGAAGCGTAGTCGCGTTCGAGGTCGGCTTTGCGGGCGGCGTTGTGGCTGGAGACGAGATCGGCGGCGATGATGGTTTCGGACAAGTGCTATTCCTCCCAATGCGTTCAGTCAGCGCTGCCCCTCATCCGGCCCTTCGGGCCACCTTCTCCCCGTATAGTGACGGGGAGAAGAGAAGCGCTCCGCCCTTAACTCAGCGCGCAAAGCTCTGCGCGTTGCCGGCGTCGACGTTGATGATGTTGCCGGTGGATTTGGCCGACATGTCGGACGCCAGGAAATAAATCGCTTCGGCAATGTCTTCCGGAAACACCGAGCGCTTCAGCATCGAGCGCGAGCGGTAGTGTTCTTCCAGATCGTCGGTCGACATCTTGTAGGCGGCGGCGCGCTGTTCCTTCCACTCGCCGGTCCAGATCTTCGAACCGCGCAGCACGGCGTCCGGATTGACGACGTTGACCCGGATCTGGGCTTCCGCGCCTTCCAGCGCGAGGCAGCGGGCGAGATGGATTTCGGCGGCCTTGGCGGTGCAATAGGCGGCGGCGTTGGGTGACGCGGCAAGGCCGTTCTTGGAGGCGACGAAGACGACATTGCCGCCGATCTTCTGGGCGCGAAACAGCCGGAAGGCTTCGCGCGAGACCAGGAAATAGCCGGTCGACAATATGTCCATGTTCTTGTTCCACAGCGCCAGCGTCGTCTCCTCGATCGGCGCCGAGGAGGCGAGGCCTGCGTTGGAGACGAGAATATCAATGCCGCCGAACTCGACGGCTGTCTGGGCGAAGCCGGAAATCACCTGCTCCTCCGCGGTGACGTTGATCAGCACCGGCCGGACGAAGTCCTTGCCATAGGCTTTCGCCAGTTCGTCATTGGCGCTGGCAAGTGCGGCCTCGTCGATATCGGCCAGCACCACGCAGGCGCCTTCGCGCAGCAGCCGGCTGGCGGTGGCGCGGCCGATGCCGCCGGCGCCGCCGGTGACCAGCGCGATCTGGCCCGCGAGCGACTTCGGCTTCGGCATGCGCTGCAGCTTCAAATCCTCGAGCAGCCAGTATTCGATGTCGAAGGCCTCCTGCGCCGGCAGGCCGACATAGGACGAAACGGTCGAGGCGCCGCGCATGACGTTGATGGCGTTGACGTAGAATTCGCCAGAGATGCGGGCGGTGGCCTTGTCGCCGGCGAAGGTGAACATGCCGACGCCGGGCATCAGGTAGACCACGGCGTTGGGGTCACGGATCGGGGGCGAGTCCGGATGCTTGCAGCTGTCGTAATAGGCCTGGTAGCCGACACGGTACTCAGCAATATCGTCGGCGAGTCGGGCGATAACGGCTTCGACGTCGGGCTTCGCTGGGTCGAACTCGATAACCAGCGGGCGAATTTTTGTGCGCAGGAAATGATCCGGGCATGAAGTGCCGAGCGCCGCCAGCGGGCGCAAATCCCTGGAGTTGACGAATTCGAGCACGGCGGCGGAATCGTCGAAATGGCCGAGCTTGTGGCTCTTCTCCGAAATCAGGCCGCGAATCCTCGGCATCAGTCTCGCCGCGATGGCGCGGCGCTCAGCGGCGTCGAGCGATTTGACGACTTCGCCGCCGAAGATGGCGAGACCCTCGGAGCGGCGCTCGAACCACTCGATCGCCTGGTTGATGACCGAGATCGTCGTCTCATAGCACTCCTTGGGTGTGTCGCCCCAGGTGAACAAGCCGTGGCTTTCGAGGATGACGCCCTTGGCCTCGGGGTGTTCGACGCAGAATTTCTCCAGCCAGAGGCCAAGTTCGAAGCCCGGCCGCTTCCACGGCAGCCAGCCGATGGCGTCACCGAAGATCTCCTTGGTCAACGCCTTGGAACCCTTGGCCGCGGCAATCGCGATAATGGCATCGGGATGCATGTGATCGACGAACGGCTTCGGCACATAGGCGTGCAGCGGCGTGTCGATCGAGGCCGCGCGCGGGTTGAGATTGAAGGTGCAGTGGGGAAGATAGCCCACCATCTCGTCCTCATGCGCGACGCCGCGATAAAGGCCTTTCAGCGCCTGCAGTTTGTCCATGTAGAGCGTGGCGAAACCGTCCAGCTTGATCGAGGCGCTGTCGCCGCCCGAGCCCTTGACCCATAGCACTTCGACTTCGGCGCCGGAGAGCGGGTCCTTCTGCCGGATCTTGGACGAGGTGTTGCCGCCGCCATAATTGGTGACACGCTTGTCGGAGCCGAGCGTGTTGGAGCGATAGACCAGAAGCTCAGGCTCGCCCAGCCCCTTGGCTTTCGCATCGTCCCAAAGGTTGGCAAGGCGCGAGCCGGAGCGCTTGTCGAGCATGATTATCCTCCCTGGGACGCAAAAGGCGCGGTCCATTTTGCCGGAAATGTCTACGCAAGCATCTCGGTTGTCAATCATAAACGATCAAGATCGATCATATTGCACTGCACAATGAAATTATATGAGCGGAAATGATTGACACTGGTGGTTTTCTAGTGCCTCATGACCATGCAGGGAGGAACCATGCACGAAAAAGAGCGCCACAGGATCATTCTGTCCGCCGTCCAGGAAAAGCCTGTGGTGACGGTGCAGGAGATGGTCGACCTGACGGACTCCTCCGAGGCGACGATCCGGCGCGATATCGCGGCTCTTCATGTGCAAAAGCGCCTGCGTCGCGTGCGTGGCGGCGCCGAGGCGATCTCGCCACCGCAGTTCATCGGCCTCGCCGGCCGGCCCTTTTCCGTCAACGAAACGCTTAACGCTTCGCAGAAGCGCGCGATTGCGCGCGAAGCGGTGGAGCTGTGCAAGGACGGCGAACCGATCATCATCAATGGCGGCACCACCACCTTCCAGATGGTGCATTTCCTGACCGGACGCCGCATGCCGATCTTCACCAATTCGTTCCCCATCGCCGAGCACCTGCTCAAGCATTCGAAGAACACCGTCATGCTGTCGGGCGGCACCATCTACCGCGAGCAGAACATCATCCTCTCGCCCTTCGACAATGACGTGACGCGTAATTTCTACGCGCGCCGCATGTTCATGGGCGCTCAAGGGCTCGGGCCGCTTGGCCTGATGGAAGGCGACCCGCTGCTGATCCAGGCGGAGCAGAAACTGATCGACCAGGCCGACGAACTGGTGGTGCTGGTCGACTCATCGAAATTCCGCCAGCGCTCGAGCCTGATCCTGTGCGGGCTCAAGCGCATCGCCACCGTCATCACCGATGACGGCATCGAGGATCGCGAAGCCAACATGCTGGAGGCCGCGGGTGTGACGCTGATCGTCGCCCGCAAGTCGGCAAAGGAAGAATCCTCGCTGCAGGCCTGAGACCAGCCGCAGCGACGATGGAATGCAACGCTCAAGGGAGGAAATACGATGAGCTTTCTGAAGAAATTGATGGTGACGGCCGCGTTCTCGGCCGCCATGTTCGTGAATGCCGCCTATGCCGAGAACGTCAAGATCGCGCTGGTGGTGAAGTCGCTCGGCAACGGCTTCTTCGACGCCGCCAACAAGGGTGCCGAAGAGGCGGCCAAGGAACTCGGCGATGTCGACATCATCTACACCGGCCCGACCAAGGCGACCGCCGAAGCGCAGATCGAAGTGGTCAATTCGCTGATCGCGCAGAAGGTCAACGCCATTGCGATTTCGGCCAATGACGCCGACGCGCTGGTGCCGGTGCTGAAGAAGGCGATGGAGCGCGGCATCACCGTCATCTCGTGGGATTCGGGCGTCGCCAAGGAAGGCCGCCAGCTGCACCTCAACCCGTCCGACACCGGCCTGATCGGCGAGACCATCATCAAGCTTGCCGCCGACTATCTGCCGGAAGGCGGCGAAGTCGCCATTCTGTCGGCTTCGTCGACCGCGACCAACCAGAACGCCTGGATCGACGCGGCCAAGAAAATCCTGCCGGAAAAATTCCCCAAGATCAAACTCGTCGCCACCGTCTACGGCGATGACGATTCGGCCAAGAGCACCGACGAAGCCAAGGGCCTGCTGAAATCCTATCCGAACCTCAAGGCGATCATCGCGCCGACCACCGTCGGCGTTGTTGCCGCTGCCCAGGTCGTCACCGACGCGAACCTGATCGGCAAGGTCAATGTCACCGGTCTCGCGCTGCCGTCGGAGTTCAAGAAGTTCATCGACAACGGTTCCAGCCAGGCGGTTGCCCTCTGGAATCCGATCGACCTCGGCTACTCCGCCGTCTACCTCGCTCATGATCTGGCGGTGAAGAAGGAAGAGGCAAAGCCGGGCGCAACGCTGTCGATCGGCCGCGTCGGCAAGGTCACGCTCGATGACAGCAACTCGGCTGCGATGGCTCCGCCCTTCCAGTTCGACAAGTCCAACATCGAAAAGTTCTCCAAGATCTATTGATCTCGGACGTCTCGGACCAAGCGCGGCGGGACCAAAATCCCGCCGCGACTTTAAACGGACCTTGTTTCAGGGCTTGATACGGATATGGACACGACAGCCCAGCACGGCATTGCGAAGGAGGAGCCCACGGGTCCTGCCCCGCGCCTGACGCTGTCCGGCGTCTCCAAAAGCTTTCCCGGCGTGCGCGCGCTGCACAATGTCAGCCTGTCGCTTTACCCCGGCCAGGTTACGGCGCTGATCGGTGAAAACGGCGCCGGCAAGTCGACGCTGGTCAAGATCATGACCGGCATCTACCAGCCGGACGCGGGCACGATCAGCATTGACGGCCAGGCCGTCACCCTGCCCAGCGCGCATGCCGCCTTCGGCCACGGCGTCACCGCCATTCATCAGGAAACCGTGCTGTTCGACGATCTGAGCGTCGCCGAAAACATTTTTCTCGGCCATGCGCCGCGCACGCGGCTAGGCACCATCGACTGGCGCACCATGCGAAAACACGCGCGCGAAGTGCTCGACACCATGCATGCCGGCCATATCGACGCCGATGCGCGGCTGAAAGACCTCGGCATCGCCAACAAGCATCTGGTAGCGGTTGCTCGCGCGATGTCGATCGATGCGCAGATCGTCATCATGGATGAGCCGACCGCAGCCCTTTCGATGAAGGAGATCGAGGAGCTTTTCCTGCTGATCGAATTCCTCAAGGAGGAAGGCAAGGCGATCCTGTTCATCAGCCACAAGTTCGACGAGATCTATCGGATCGCCGATCGCTACACCGTGTTCCGCGACGGCGAGATGGTTGGCGAGGGCCTTATCAAGGATACCGGCCAGAGCCAGATCGTGCGCATGATGGTCGGCCGCTCGGTCGATCACATCTTTCCGCAACGCAAGGCCGAGATCGGCGCGCCGGTGCTGTCGGTCGCTGGCCTTTCGCACCCGACCGAATTCAACGACATCGGCTTCGAACTGCACAAGGGCGAGATCCTCGGTTTCTATGGCCTGGTCGGCGCCGGGCGGTCAGAGGTGATGCAGGCGATTTCAGGCATCACCGGCATATCGGGCGGCACGATAACGCTGGAAGGTAAGGTGATCACGCCGAAATCGGCGGCGGATTCCATCGAAGCCGGCATCGTCTACGTGCCGGAGGAACGCGGCAAGCAGGGCGTGGTGATCGGCCTGCCGATCTTCCAGAATGTCTCGCTGCCTTCGCTCAAGCGCACCTCCAAATCCGGCCTGCTGCGATTGTCGGAAGAATTCGCGCTCGCCCGCTCCTACACCGAGCGGCTAGACCTGCGCGCCTCGTCGCTGAGCCAGGATGTCGGCACGCTGTCGGGCGGCAACCAGCAGAAGATCGTCATCGCCAAATGGCTGGCGACAGCGCCCAAGGTGATCATCCTGGACGAGCCGACCAAGGGCATCGACATCGGCTCCAAGGCCGCCGTGCACGGCTTCATGGCGGAGCTCGTCGCGCAGGGCCTGTCGGTGATCATGGTGTCGTCGGAACTGCCGGAGATTCTGGGCATGTCCGACCGCGTCGTCGTCATGCGCGAAGGGCTGGTTGCGGCGGTCTACGATAATAAGGGGCTGGACGCCGAAACGCTGGTCCGGACGGCAGCGGGGATCGTGGCATGAAGGCTCTCCTGAAATTCCGCGAGATCTGGCTGGCAGCGGCGATCGTCGTTTTGATTGCTCTGATCTCGACGCGCTTCCCGGCCTTTGCCGACCCCGGCAATCTCGCCCAGGTGTTCAACGACACCTCGATCCTGATGATCCTGGCGCTGGGACAGATGGTCGTCATCCTGACCCGCTCGATCGACCTGTCGATGGCCTCCAACCTGTGCTTCACCGGCATGGTGGTGGCGATGCTGAACGCCGCGCATCCGGCGATCCAGATCCCGCTGCTGATCGTCATTGCGCTGGCCGTCGGACTGGTGCTCGGCGCCATCAACGGCCTGCTGGTGTGGCGGCTGAACATCCCTTCGATCGTGGTGACATTGGGCACGCTCACCATCTATCGCGGCGCCACCTTCGTCCTCTCCGGCGGCGCCTGGGTCAATGCCGACAAGATGAGCCCGGACTTCATCGGCTTCCAGCGCGCAGCTTTCCTGGGCATTCCGGTTCTGTCCTGGATCGCCATACTGGTCATCGCGCTGTTCTTCGTGGTGATGACGCGAACCGCGCTTGGCCGTTCGATCTATGCCATCGGCGTCAACCCGACGGCGTCGGTCTATGCCGGCATCGATGTCGGCCGAACCAAATTCATCGTCTTCTGCATTTCCGGCATGATCGGCGGGCTCGCCGGTTATCTCTGGATTTCTCGTTATGTCATCGCCTCGGTCGAGGTCGCCAATGGCTATGAACTCAATATCATCGCCGCCTGCGTCATCGGCGGCATTTCGATTGCCGGCGGCATCGGCTCGGTCGGGGGCGCGGTGTTAGGGGCGCTGTTCCTCGGCATCATCTCCAACGCACTGCCGGTGATCAACATCTCGCCCTTCTGGCAGATGGCGATTTCAGGCAGCGCCATCATCCTGGCCGTCGTGCTCAACGCGCGCGGCGAACGCCAGCAGGGGCGGATCATTCTGAGGAAGGCGGAGGCGGCATGACCGACACCCCCGCCCCGCGCCACATTCCCGACCGGCTCGACAAGCCGCTCTCTTCAGCGATCTTTTCCTGGGAAGCGCTGCTGGTCGTCGTGGCGGTCGCCATCTTCGCCATCAACAGCTTCGCATCGCCCTATTTCCTCGATGCCTATTCGCTGTCGGACCTGACCTTCAATTTCACCGAGAAAGGCCTGATCGCCTTCGCCATGGCGCTGCTGATCATTTCGGGCGAGATCGACCTGTCGGTCGCCGCCATCATCGCGCTCGCCTCGACCATGATGGGCATGGCGGTACAGGCCGGCGCCGACACGCCGGTGCTGGTGGCTATCGGCATCGTCGTCGGGCTCGGTTGCGGCGCCTTCAACGGGCTCCTGGTGACAAGGCTCGGCCTGCCCTCCATCGTCGTCACCATCGGCACGATGAGCCTGTTTCGCGGCATTGCCTTCATCATCCTGGGCGATCAGGCCTACAAAGGCTATCCCGAGAGTTTTGCTTTCTTCGGCCAGGGTTATGTCTGGTGGGTGGTGTCGTTCGAACTGGTGCTCTTCCTCATCGCGGCCGTCGCCTACTGGTTCCTGCTGCATCGCACCAGCTTCGGCCGCCGTGTCTTTGCCATCGGCAACAATCCGGTCGCGGCACAGTTTTCCGGCGTTCGCGTCGGCCGCATCAAATTCATCCTGTTTTGCCTGACCGGGCTGATGGCCGGCATCGCCTCGGTGCTGATCACCTCGCGGCTCGGCTCGACGCGGCCGTCGATCGCGCAGGGCTATGAGCTTGAGGTCATCACCATGGTGGTGCTGGGCGGCGTCAGCATTCTGGGCGGCTCCGGCAGCATTGTTGGCGTCGTGCTCGCCGCCTTCATCATGGGGCTGGTGACCTTCGGGCTCGGCCTGCTCAACGTGCCCGGCATCGTCATGTCGATCTTCATCGGCCTGCTCTTGATCTTCGTCATCGCGCTGCCGATCGTCTGGCGACGGCTGCGCGGTAACAGCTGATGCCCGAGAAATACGCCTTCAAGATGCAGCTCAAACCCGGCATGAAAGCCGAGTACAAAAAGCGCCACGATGAGATCTGGCCGTCGCTGGTGGCGCTGCTGAGAGAGGCCGGCGTTTCCGATTATTCGATCCATCTCGATGAAGACACCAACATCCTGTTCGGCGTGCTGTGGCGGCGGGACGACCATGGCATGGCCGACCTGCCGAAGCACCCGGTGATGCAGCGCTGGTGGGCGCACATGGCCGACATCATGGAGACCAGGCCGGACAACCAACCGGTGGCCATCCCCCTGGAAACAATGTTCCATTTGGCATGAGTGGGCTGCGCCATATCGCCGTCATCGACATCGGCAAGACCAACGCCAAGGTCGCGCTGGTCGATCTCGTCACGCTGAGCGAAGTGGGGTTGCGCCGCATGGCGAACGCGCCGCTGCGGCAAGCGCCCTACCCGCATCACGATGTCGAGTCGCTGTGGAGGTTCATCCTCAACAGCCTTGCCAGCCTCAACCGCGAACAGCGTATCGACGCGATTTCGATCACCACGCATGGTGCGACCGGCGTGCTGGTCGACGCAGCGGGCGAACTGGTGCTGCCTGTCCTCGACTATGAGTTCGACGGCCCCGACAGGCTGGCTACAGAGTATAGTGCGATCCGTCCGCCCTTCATTGAGACTGGGACGCCGCGCCTGCCGCTCGGCCTCAATCTCGGTGCGCAATTCTTCTGGCTTGAGAAGCGTTTTCCCACCGAATTCGCCAGGGCCGCCGCGATGCTGATGTATCCGCAATACTGGGCGCTGCGCCTGACCGGCGTTGCCGCCAACGAGGTGACCTCGCTCGGCTGCCACACCGATCTGTGGAGCCCTTGGGAGGCGGACTTTTCCTCGATGGTCGACAGGCTGGATTGGCGCAGGCTGATGGCGCCGGTGCGGCCGGCCAGGGGCCAGCTCGGCCCGATCCTGCCGGTGCTTGCCGCGCGCACCGGGCTCGATCCGCAGACCCCGGTTTTCTGCGGACTGCACGATTCCAACGCCTCGCTGCTGCCGCATCTCCTGTCCGACGCGCCGCCCTTCTCGGTCGTCTCGACCGGCACCTGGGTGGTGTCAATGGCGGTCGGCCGGAGAGAGATTGCGCTCGATGCTGCGCGCGACACGCTGGTCAATGTCAGCGCGCTTGGCGCTCCCGTCCCCTCGGCGCGGTTCATGGGTGGCCGCGAGTTTTCCCAGCTGACCAAGGACAAGCCGCAGGACTGCAGCGGCAGCGAGGTGCTGGCCGTTCTGACAAAAAAGATGCTGCTTTTGCCTTCTACCCAGCAGGGATCAGGACCGTTCCCGCACCATGCCGCGGCATGGCTTGGTGCCGAGGGCATCAGCAAAGGCGAGCGGTTCGCCGCCATCTCCTTCTATCTGGCGCTGATGACGGCGACCTGCCTTGAGCTGATCGGCGCCGACGGCCCGACCACCGTGGAAGGACCGTTTGCCCGCAACCGCCTCTTTGTCGGCATGCTGGCGGCAGCGACCGCGCGAATCGTCATCGCCTCCGAGGCCGCCACCGGCACCAGCATCGGCGCGGCGCTGCTGGCAACGGATCAGTCCGTGCCACACGGCAAGGGCGAGAGAACTGAACCGCAGACCGACCCGGTCTGGGCGGCCTATGTCACCGCGTGGCGCGCGGCAGTCGACGCGCAAGGCTGATCACAAAATCCGCTTGCCAAAGGCCGACATGACGAAGTTGACGGCGTCGGCGCCAATCCGCGGCTCCAGACCGGCGGTCAGTCCGGAAACATCCATCGACAGCAGGCCGCCGGAGAGCGCGATCGCCTCCATCGCCTGATGTGTCTCGCGCACCGTCAGCCCGCCCGAGCCCGCAGCCCAACCAGCAAATTCGGTCGCCGTCGGCGAATAGCTGACGTGAAAGCCCTGCGTGCCCGACGTCGCGATGCGGATCGCGTCATGCATGAGGTCGCGCATGCCCATGGCGTCGATATCGGTCATGGTGAAGGCCGAGACGCGCGAATCCTTGAGCACCCTCGCCTCGGCAGGATCGGCGTGACGCAGGCCGACGATGACGACATTTTCCGGCGACAGCTGCGGCTGCAGCGCGCCGGGCTTGTGATCGAGACCGAGCGCGCGGGCCAGCACCGAGACTTCAGGCATGTCTTCGGCCTCCTCGTCCTCGGGCATCAGGGCGGCGATGGAATCGATCCAGATCAAGCCGAAGGAATGCGTGGCGCGCGCCGTTGCGGTCAGCGCCTTGTGGGCGATACGGCGATCGGCGCCGGCAGCGAGCCGGATCAAGCCCGAGGGCGGCCGCTCGACGTCGGCGAGTTCGACCACGTCGAAATTCATTGCCTCCAGCCGCGCGCCGGTTCCCTCGCGGGCGATAATCCCGCCGGCTTCCGGTTCGGCCGAGATCGACACCATCTTGCGGCCGGAGAAATCCGCGACGTCGTGCATCGGCGCCTTCTCGACATATTCCGAGGTCATCGCCAGAAGCATGGCGCCATAATTCATGCGGAAGGCGACGCGGTCGCCGACGGTGGGTCGCGGATCGGCATCCTGCACATCGAGCAGCAGATGGTCGCTGGAAGCGCCGAGCACCCTCACCCCTTTGGCGATCGGCGTCAGCCCTTCCACCAGCACGTCCTCGCGGCCTATATTGGCGATGGCGCGCAGCCGGTCGCCCTCGTCGGCGAAGACCGGCTGGTTGCCGAAGGCGTCGTAGCCGGACGTGCCGATCGGCCGCGACGGCTTGAGCTTGACCTCGATGACGTCGCTGGTCAGCCGGCAGGCATCGGGTTCGAGTTCCGGCCATGGCACGTCTCGGAAAGTTTCGACGCCACCTTGCAGGATCGCCTCGCCCACGCGCAGATTGTTGATACCGACCGGCAGCTTGCCTTCGAGCAGCAGCGTCAGCGACGACGAGGCGCCGCCGGAAATGAAGTCGAGGCTTTTGCCGGACAGGCGCTCGGTCTTGTAGGCATGGGCGACGAGCTGGCCAAGGTTCTCCGGCGTCGGCATTATGGCGCCGAAGCAGCCGAGATTGGTGCCGATGCCGGCGATGCGCACGCCCTTGAATTCCAGGATCTGTTCGACGGTGGGGATCAGGTCGCTTGGCCAGATGCCTTCGCGGAGATCGCCGAGATCGATCATCAGCATGATGTCGTGGACGCGGCCCATGCGCTCGGCAATGCGCGATATCTCGCGGATGGTGGTCAGTTCCGACTGCAGGCTGATGTCGACGGTGCGCACGACCTCCTCGACGCGCGCCATGGGCGGGCTGCGCAGCAGCATGACCGGCGCATTGATGCCGCTGTCGCGCAGCCGCCGAATGTTCTCAAAACGCGATTCCGCGATGCCGGCAACACCGCCGCGCAGCATGGCCCGCGCCACCTGCGGCATGCCGCATGTGCCCTTGGTGACACCGAATACCTTGATATCAGACAATGCGCAGCGTTCGACGATGGTGCGGGCGTTGCGCTCGATGCGGCCAAGGTCGATAGCGACTTGCGGTCCCGACATCGCTCAGCTCCCGTAGACCAGCCCTTGGGGGTCGATCTCCGGCTTGCGGCCGGCGACGAGGTCGGCCAGGAACTTGCCCGAGCCGCAGGCCATCGTCCAGCCGACATGGCCATGCCCAGTGTCGAGATAGAGGTTGCGATATTTGGCCTGACCGATGACCGGCACCGAGTTCGGCATCATTGGTCGCAGGCCCGCCCAAAGCAGCGCCTTCTTCTCGTCGAAAGCGCCAGGGAAAAGGTCTTTGCCGGTGCTCAGCATAGACTTGAAGTCGCTGGGCTTGAAGCTGCGGTCGAAGCCGGTGAACTCGGCTGTCGAGGACATGCGCAGGCGGTTTCCGAGCCTGGAGTAACCAACCAGCCGGTCCTCGTCGGCGCCGCCCATGGTCGGTCCCTTGCTCTCGTCCTCCAGCGGGATGGTCGCGCTATAGCCTTTAACCGGATAGACGGGCAGGTCGATACCGTAGCGGCGGCCGATCAGGCCGCTCTCGGGGCCCATGGCGATGACGACGGCGTCGCCCGTCACCGGGCCGGCCGACGTCATGACCGCACGCACCCAGTCGCCCTCTATGTCGAGCCCCTCGACCGTGGTGTCGAACAGGAATCTGACGCCGAGCTTTTCGGCGGCATAGGCGGCCAGCCCATCGACGAATATCCTGGAATCGCCGGTCTGGTCGATTGGCGAATAAACGCCGCCGGCGATCTTTTCCTTCACTCCGGCGAGCCCGGGCTCAAGTTCGACCAGCCGGTCGCGGCCGACGATCTCGATCGGCAGGCCATGCTTCGCCAGAAACTGGTAGTTGTCGGTGCCGGTGTCGAGACTGTGCTGTGAGCGGAAGAAATAAAGAATGCCCTTCTTGCGCTCGTCATAGTGGATGCCGGTGGCGTCGGAGAGCGCGTTGATGCAGTCGCGCGAATAGAGCGCCAGGCGCAGTTTGACCTGGCTGTTGGCGCGCAGCCGGGCCACGGTGCACTGGCGCAGGAAACGCAGGCTCCAGGCGAGGAAATAAGGATCGAAGCGCAGCCTGACCTTGATGCCGAGATCATGGTTCCAGAGCGCGCGCAGGAAGGTCTTCAGCGCCGCTGGCGAGGCCCAGGCGGTGGCGTCGCCCGGCGACACCAGACCGGCATTGGACTGGCTGGTGCCGCGCGCCGGCGCCGGATGGCGCTCGATAACGGTGACCTCATGGCCGTCGGCGGCCAGATAATACGCGGC
Source organism: Mesorhizobium sp. M0772 (assembly GCF_040320135.1). NCBI lineage: Bacteria > Pseudomonadati > Pseudomonadota > Alphaproteobacteria > Hyphomicrobiales > Phyllobacteriaceae > Mesorhizobium > Mesorhizobium sp. M0772. Next base: position 24,957 of record NZ_JAMYPB010000009.1, read on the forward strand.
CGCGGTGCCGACAACACCGGCTCCAAGCACCGTTATCTTCATGCCACCCCCTCTTCGCGGCGCAGCGCCTCCACGCCGCATCGCCAATGCCTTCAATAGCGCTTCGCCGCGCGCCTTGCGAGCCCTCGGAAGTGCCCGGCTCAGCCTCGCGCGGAGTTCTTGCCGGTGAGGATACGCTCCCAGGCGAGCGCATCGGCGACGATCTGGTCGAGGTCGTCGCGTTGCGGGGTCCAGCCGAGTTCGGCGCGTGCAAGGTCCGAATTGGCAACCACGGCGGCGGCGTCGCCGGGGCGCCGGTCGCCCATCTTGACCTCGAAATCCCGGCCGAAGGCGCGCCGCACGCTGTCGATGACCTCGAGCACCGAATAGCCGTGGCTGTAGCCGCAATTGGCGACGAGGCTGCCGCCGCCGGCGCGCAGGCGCTGCAGCGCCAGCCGGTGGGCCGCGGCCAGGTCGCTGACATGGATATAATCGCGCATGCAGGTGCCGTCCGGCGTCGGATAATCGGTGCCGAACACCTGCATGAAGGGGCGTTTGCCGAGCGCGGTCTCGCAGGCGACCTTGATCAGATGCGTGGCGCCAGGCGTCGACTGCCCCGTCCGACCCCTGGGATCGGCGCCGGCGACGTTGAAGTAGCGAAGCGCCGTGTAGCGCAAGGGATGCGCAAGCGCTGCATCGCGCAGCATCCATTCGCTCATCAGCTTGGACAGGCCGTAGGGCGATTCCGGCGCCAGGCGGGCATCCTCGCGCACCGGCTCCAGGCCGGCGCCGCCATAGACGGCGGCGGTCGAGGAGAAGATGAAATGCGGCACGCCCTCGCGCACCGCGGTTTCGATCAGCGTGCGGGTCTTGGAGGTGTTATTCTCGTAATAGGCGAGCGGGTCGGCAACCGATTCCGGCACCACGATGGAACCGGCGAAGTGGATGATCGCGTCGACCTCGTTATCCCGGATGATCTGGCCGACCAATTCCCTATCGGCGACATCGCCGACGACAAGCTTGGCTTCCGGCGCTACCGCCCATTCGAAGCCGGTGGAAAGGCGGTCGAGAACGACGACGCTCTCGCCGGCATCCAGCAGTTCCCAGACCATGTGGCTGCCGATATAACCGGCGCCGCCCGTTACCAAAACCGTCATCCGTGTCCTCTTTTACTCATGATTTATCGGAAACTGTCTCAATCACCGCCTTACTGGAAAGCGTGCGGCAAGGCCATTAGAAACGCCTGAATGTTAAATCCGTAACAGTCTCACCGGCCTGTGGCATCGTACGGACACAAAATTGATCCACATCAAGGGAATAGGCCACGATCCGGGGTCGTTAGGAACAGGCTTGGGGCGTGGCATTTTGACCAAAACGGCCCGGTGGACGACGAATGGGCCAACGATTATGATCCCGCGCAAAACTGGGAAGGCGACATGAACTATCAGCGGTTCTTCGAGGAAGCGATCGACCAGCTCCACGCCGAGCGGCGCTACCGGGTTTTCGCCGATCTCGAGCGCATTGTCGGCAAGTTTCCGCGCGCTATCTGGCGTTCCAACGGCCGCGCCGAGGAAATCACCGTCTGGTGCTCCAACGACTATCTCGGCATGGGCCAGAACCCCGATGTCATCGCCGCTTTCCAGAACGCGGCCGGCAAGATGGGTTCGGGCGCCGGCGGCACCCGCAACATTTCCGGCACCTCGAACCCGTTGGTCGAGCTCGAGCTGGAACTGGCCGACCTGCACGACAAGGAAGCGGCGCTGGTCTTCACCTCCGGCTTCGTCTCCAACGAAGCGTCGATCTCGACCATTGCGCGGCTTTTGCCCAACTGCCTGATCATTTCGGACGAGCTCAACCATGCCTCGATGATCGAAGGCGTGCGGCGCTCGGGCGCCGAAAAGAAGATCTTCCGTCACAACGACGTCGCGCATCTCGAAAGCCTGCTACAGGCGGCGGGCCGCGAACGCGCCAAGCTGATCGTGTTCGAGAGCGTCTATTCGATGGACGGCGACATTGCGCCAATCAAGCAGATCGTCGAACTGGCCGAACGCTACAACGCCATGACCTATATTGACGAGGTCCATGCCGTCGGCATGTACGGACCGCGCGGCGGCGGCATCACGGAGCGCGAGGGGCTTGCCGACCGCATCGATATCATCGAAGGCACGTTGGCCAAGGCGTTCGGCACGCTGGGCGGCTATATCGCCGGCAACAGCGCCGTCATCGACGCGGTGCGCTCCTATGCGCCGGGCTTCATCTTCACCACGGCGCTGCCGCCGGCCGTCGCCGCCGCCGCCACCACGTCCATCCGCCACCTCAAGCGGTCGCAAGCCGAGCGCGATGCGCAACAGCGCCAGGCGTCGCGGACCAAGGAGGTTCTGTCTGCAGCCGGCCTGCCGGTGATGGAATCGCCGACACACATCGTGCCGGTGCTGGTCGGTGACCCCGAACTCTGCAAGATGGCCAGCGACCGTCTGCTCGGCGTGCACGGCATCTACATCCAGCCGATCAACTATCCGACCGTGCCGCGCGGCACCGAGCGGCTGCGCATCACCCCGACGCCGTTCCATACCGATGCGCTGATTGCGGGACTTCAGGACGCGCTGGTCGAGACATGGGATGCGCTGGGCATTCCCTACGGCTCCGCCGGACGGCCCACTGTCGCCAAGAGCGACCGGATTGTGCCGCTGCTGGTGCCGAAGTCGGGCGGCTGAAGCCGCCGCCCATTTATCTCAAACCGTCCTCATCCATCCCGCCAAGCGATGTGCCGCTTCCTCGAGCTGGTCGAGGCGGCGGTGGAAGCACAGGCGCAAAAACGCCTCTCCGCCAGGGCCGAAGGCGGTGCCCGGCGCCAGGCCGACATTGGCCTTGTCGACGATGTCGAAAGCAGCCCGGCGCGGATCGGTGATGCCGTCGACCGTGAAAAACAAATAGAACGCGCCTTGCGGCACGGTGAAGCGCGCTTTGCCGGTTGCGCCGAGAATATCGCAGACCAGGTCGCGCGCTTTCCTGGCGCGCTCCACCTGCTCGACGATGAAGGCATCACCGTGGTCCAGCGCCGCGACGGCGCCGCGCTGCATGAACTGGGCGACGCCTGAGGTCGAATACTGGATCAGGTTCTCGAACACCTGCTGCAGCTCGGGATGGGTCTTGATCCAGCCGACGCGCCAGCCGGTCATCGCCCAGTTCTTGGAAAAGGAGTTGACGAACAGGATGCGGTCTTCCGCGGTCGAAATGTCGAGGAAGGACGGCGCACGGCCGTGGCCGTAGTGGAACAGCGAATAGATCTCGTCGGCGATGATCCACAGGCCCTTTTGGCGGGCGAGATTCAGGATCGCCTGCAGCGTTTCCTTATCGGCCGTCCAGCCGGTGGGGTTCGATGGCGTGTTGACGAACAGCGCCTTGGTGCGCGGCGTCACCGCAGCCGCAATCTTGTCGACATCGCAGGACCAGCCATTGCCCGACTGGTCGAGCGTGACCGCAACCGGGGTAGCGCCGGAAATACCGGCGGCGGCGGCGAAATTCGGCCAGGCCGGGGAGAGATAGACCACCTCGTCGCCGCTGCCGGCGACCGCGGCTAATGCCAACTGAATGGCATGCATGCCGGAACCGGTGGCGATGAATTCCTCTTCGGCGAAGCTCTTGCCGAAATGCCTGGCATAGTAGCGAGAAAGCGCTTGCCTCAACTCCGGAATGCCTTTCTGCCAGGTATAGAATGTCTCGCCATTGGCGAGCCCCTTGGCGGCGGCTTCCGAAATGAAGGCAGGCGTCGGCAAATCGCCTTCACCGGCCCAGAGCGGGATCATGCCCTCGCGCGAACGGCCGTAATTGACGACGGCGACAATGCCGCTTTCGGGGGCGGCCACCGCTTCGGCGCGCAAGCTATCGATCAGGGTCATGAACAGGTCCGTTTTGATGTCTGCTTTGATGCATGTCATTATCCAGAACCGCTGCGCACTTGTGGGCGACATGCATTGGCGGATGCTCTTAGCAGATGCGGCAACAGAAAACCCCGGCCGCGAACGACCGGGGTTTTGGTCCAGAAATCTGGCCTTATCTATTTCCTGGCGAGGAGATCGCGAATTTCGGTGAGCAAAGCGACGTCGGCCGGTGGCGGAGCCGCAGGTGCGGCCGGCTTCTCCCGCTCGAGCCGCTTGCGCATGTTGTTCACGGCCTTGACCATCAGGAAGATGATGAAAGCCAGGATGACGAAATTCAGCGCCACGGTGATAAAATTGCCGTAGGCGAACACCGCGCCTTCCTTACGCGCGTCGGCAAGATTGGTCGAATGCACTGTTGATGAGAGGCCTATGAAGTAGTTGGAAAAGTCGACGCCACCAAGTGCGCCGATGAAAGGCATGATGATGTCGTTGACAAGAGAATCGACGATCTTGCTGAAGGCCGCGCCGATGATGACGCCGACCGCAAGGTCCATCACATTTCCTTTGGAAATGAATTCCTGGAATTCTTTCAGCATTCGACCCTCCTTGTCATGACGGACCGCGCTGCCGCCGTCCCTCCGGCGTCGGCCCGTGCGCACCATAACAAAAACCTGCGGTTGCAACAGAAGCAAAAGCTGGAAAACACCGCTTTCTCCTTACCTTGGTTCACGGTTCGACAGGGCAGCGTCGCGACCATGCGCCGAAAGCCGCGATGGACTTGACCTTAGAGCTGTGATTGCCTCTGGGCAGGCCGGGGTGAAAGCTGGCTAGGAGGATTTTCGGGCCGTGCAGGGCTGGTTCATCGTCATCATTGCGGTCGCCTATGTAACGCTGCTGTTCGTCATCGCCAGCCTCGGCGACCGGCGTTCAACGGCGTTGGGACCCGGCCGCGCCCGGCCCTTCATCTATGCGCTCAGCCTCGCCATCTACTGCACCTCCTGGACCTTCTTCGGCTCGGTCGGCCTGTCGTCCGAACGCGGCCTCGAATTTTTGGGCATCTACACCGGGCCGGTGCTGGTGTTCGTGTTCGGCTTTCCGCTGCTCAATCGCATCGTGCGGCTGGCCAAGAGCGAGAAGATCACCTCGATCGCCGACTTCCTCGGCGCGCGCTACGGCAAGAGCTTTGCCGTCTCGGCGATCGCCACGCTGATCGCCACCATCGGCGCGGTGCCCTATATCGCACTGCAACTGAAGGCGATCTCCGGTTCGGTCGGCCTGATGGTCGAGCATTATACGGGATCGCCGCCCTCCTTCGATCCCTTCGTCAGCGACATCTCGCTGGTGGTGGCCATGCTCTTGGCGCTGTTTGCGGTGCTGTTCGGCACCCGCCATGCCGACGCCACCGAGCACCAGGACGGGCTGGTGCTGGCGGTGGCGGTCGAAACCGTGGTCAAGCTCGCCGCCTTCCTGGCGATCGGCCTGATGGTCACCTTCCTGATCTTCGGTGGCCCGGGCGACATGATCGACAAGCTGGCCGAAAACAGCCAGGTGCGGCAAGCTATGGGCTACAACACCTCGCTCGCCACCTGGCTGGTGCTGACTTGCCTGAGCGGCTTTGCCATCATCATGCTGCCGCGCCAGTTCTACGTCACCATCGTCGAGAACCGCGGCGAGGCCGAACTGCGCACCGCGACCTGGGTGTTTCCGCTCTATCTCGTGGCGATAAACCTGTTCGTGCTGCCGATCGCCTTCGCCGGCCTGGCGCTGGTCGGCGCCAAAACCACCAGTGACCTCTATGTGCTGGCGCTGCCCTTGTTCGGCGGCCATGACTTCCTCGCCATGGCCGCCTTCATCGGTGGGCTGTCGGCGGCGACCGCCATGGTGATCGTCGAAAGCGTGGCGCTGTCGATCATGATCTCCAACGACCTCGTCATCCCGCTGTTCGTGCGCCGCCTGCTCAAGACCACGACCTCTGAGAATGAGGATTGGTCGACGCTGATCCTCAACGTGCGGCGCGGCGCCATCTTCATCCTGTTGTTCATCGCCTTCCTCTACTACCGCGAAAGCACCAACTCGGCGCGGCTGTCGTCGATCGGCCTGATGTCGTTCGCGGCAATCGCCCAATTCGCGCCGGCGCTGATCGGCGGGCTGATCTGGCGCGGCGCCAATGGCCGCGGCGCGGCCCTTGGCATGGTCGCCGGCATCCTCGTCTGGGGCTATACGCTGCTTTTGCCGTCGCTCTCGGCAGCCGACGCGGACATCGTCGTGCAGGGGTTGTTCGGTTTCGAGGCGCTGCGGCCGCAGGCTCTGTTCGGCACCGTCGCCGAACCGTTGAACCACGGCGTGCTCTGGAGCCTGTCGGTCAACACGCTGTTCTTCGTGCTCGGCTCGCTGTCGCGCGCGTCAGTGCCGCTGGAGCGGATCCAGGCGTCGATCTTCGTGCCGCGCGAATCCGGCCCGATGCCCAGCCTGCGCCGCTTCCGCACCGCCATCACCGTCAATGTGCTGAAAGACACCATCTCGCGCTATCTCGGCGTCGAGCGCACCGAGCGCTCCTTCCAGTCCTTCGAAAAGAGCACTGGCGTCTCGTTGCACGGCAATGAGCAGGCTAGCATGGACGTCATCCGTTTCTCCGAGCAGCTGCTGGCGAGCGCGGTCGGCTCGTCGTCGGCGCGGCTGATCCTGTCGCTGCTGTTTCGCCGCAACGACCGCGACTCAAAAGATGCCTTCCGCCTGCTCGATGACGCCACCGAAGCGCTGCAGCACAATCGCGACCTGTTGCAGATCGCGCTGGACCAGATGGAACAGGGCATTACCGTCTTCGACCGCGATTTCCGCCTGATCTGCTGGAACAGACAATATCGCGCGCTGTTCGACCTGCCCGACGAGATGGGCCAGGTCGGCGTCTCGCTCGACCGCATCCTGCGCCACCTCGCCGAGCGCGGCGATATCCCGGCCGACCAGCGCGTGGCGATGCTCAACCGGCTGACCAGCTTCGTCAGCCCATGGCAGATGGAGTTGACGACCAGTGGCCGAATCCTCGAACTGCGTTCCAACCCGATGCCGGACGGTGGCATCGTTGCCACCTATGCCGACATATCAGGACGCGTCGAACAGGATTTGGCGCTGAAGCGGGCCAATGAATCGCTGGAGCAGCGGGTCAAGACGCGTACCATCGAACTGACTAGGGTCAACGAGGAGTTGACCCGGGTCAATGAGGAGCTGGCGCAGGCGCAGATGCTGGCCGAGGAGGCCAATCTGGGCAAGACGCGCTTCCTCGCCGCCGCCGGCCACGACATCCTGCAGCCGCTGAACGCCGCCCGGCTCTACTGCTCGTCGCTGATCGAAAAGGCCGGCAAGGGCCCGGCCGGCAAGGCCGCTATCAACATCGAATCCTCGCTGGAATCCGTCGAGACGATCCTGGGCGCCGTGCTCGACATTTCCCGCCTCGACGCCGGCGCGATGAAACCGGACGACAGCGCCTTCCGCCTGGACGGGCTGCTGCGCCAGATCGGCAATGATTTTCAGCCGCTCGCCGCCGAAAAGAAACTCGATCTGACGATCATAGCCTCGTCGCTCAGCGTGATGACGGACCGCAACCTACTGCGCCGGCTGATCCAGAATCTGGTCTCCAACGCCATCAAATACACCCCCCATGGCCGCATCCTGGTCGGCGTGCGACGGCGCGGCGAACTCGCCGAAATCCAGGTGATCGACACTGGCATCGGCATTGCCGGCGACAAGCTGAACACGGTCTTCAACGAGTTCACCCGGCTGGACGAAGGCGTGCGCGAAGCCGAAGGTCTCGGCCTTGGCCTGTCCATCGTCGACCGCATCGCGCGGGTACTGCGGCTCGAGATCCAGATCTTTTCCAACCCGGGCAAGGGTACGCGCTTTTCCGTTATCCTGCCGGTTGCGGCGGTTGAGGCGCCGCGGCGCGAGGTCGAGCCGAAGGCGCCTGCCCGCACCGCGAATTCGCTGGCCGGCCTGCGCGTCATGTGCATCGACAACGACCCTCGCATTCTCGATGGCATGCGGCTTTTGCTCGAAGGCTGGGGCTGCAGCGTCGGCACGTTTTCGGGTTCGGAGGATTTTGGCAGGGCCGATCGTCCCGACATCGTGCTTGCCGACTATCATCTCGATGGCAGAAGCGGCCTCGACATCATCGCGCGCCTGCGTGACATCCATGGTTCGGACCTGCCGGCCGTGCTGGTCACCGCCGACCGCTCCACCGAGGTCCGTGCCGCTGCCGCCGCCATTGACATGCCGGTGATCAACAAGCCGCTGAAGCCGGCCGTGCTACGCTCGATGATGGCCAGGGTCAGGCCGCTGGCGTCGGCGGCCGAGTAGAGTCCTATCTCTTTGTTTTTGCGCAATTCCCAAGGGAAAGCGCTACGCACTTTCCTGGAATAGCTTTAGCCTGCTGGCTGCAACGGATCGCTGCCGATCTTGGACAGCTGGATCACCGCCTGGGTGCGGCTGTCGACGCCGAGCTTCTGCAGGATGGCCGAGACATGCGCCTTTACAGTCGCTTCGGAGACGCTGAGCTCGTAGGCGATCTGCTTGTTGAGCAGGCCTTCGGCAAGCATGCCGAGGACACGCGTCTGCTGCGGTGTCAGCGCCTGCAGCCGCTTGATCAGGTCCGATATTTCCGGGTCGCGCTCGACGCCGAGGTCGATGCCGACGGGGGCTGCGATATCGCCTGCCAGCACCGTCTGCACGGCGCTGCGGATTTCCTCCATGCTGGCCGATTTGGAGATGAAACCGGATGCGCCGAGATCGAGCGCGCGCCGGATGGTCACCGGGTCGTCGTGGGCCGACACCACCACCAGCGGCACCGCCGGGTGGATGCCGCGCAGCGCGATCAGACCGGACAGGCCGCTGGCGCCCGGCATCGACAGATCGAGCAGCACGAGGTCGACATCCTCATGGGCCACGACCAGCGCCTTGGCGCTTTCGAAATCGCCGGCCTCGTGAATGGCGGCGACATCGCCGACGCCGGCAAGCGCCTCTTTCAAGGCGCCGCGGAACAGCGGATGGTCGTCGGCAATGACGAAGGTGTAGCCCGACGGCAAATGTTCCTCCCCAAATCCCGTTGTTGCCCAAACTTCGTTATCGATTGACGGCTTTTACGGGATCGGACGATTATGCGGCGAAGCGCTTTGTTTTCAAGCGGCAATGGCCGGACGGCGCTTTGCGCCGGGCAGCTCAGGTCTTTTGCGAGTTGAGCTTGGCGCCGTCGCCATTGTCCTTGTCCATCTCCTTGACGATGCCCATGAAGCCACGCAGCATGCGCTCCATATAGCTCATCGTCTTGTCGAAATCCTCTTCGCTCGGCAATTTCGAATCGAGACGGGCCGACAGCGAATTCTCCAACCTGGCGACGCGTTCGTCCATGGCCTTCATCGAGGCCTGCAAACGCTGGACCTCCTCCTGGAAGGCGGCGCGTTCGTCGGCGGCCATCTTGCAGATGAGCTGGCCGGAGCGCTCCTCGCAGATCGACATGGCGCCGGTCCGGGTGTCCATACGGACATAACCGTTGGCGGATTTTTCCAGCCGGTAGCGGTCGGTCTCTTCGGACCAGGCCGATGCCGCAACCAGCGAGACCAGTGCGGCGGGGATCAGTATGTGCTGCAGACGCATGTTCCATCCTCCACGAGCCAGTATGCGCAACCTATCACAGCTTTGCGCCGTAAATGCGGACGAGTTGCCCTTCCCCGCATGAGCCATCCGGACCAGAGCGGGTCGCCGTTCCACGGCGCTCCGCTCTATCTCCTTGTTTTAACGCAATTCCGGGCGGAAAACCGCTTCACACTTTTCCTGGAATTGCTTTATAGCGCAACAATGTCTCAGATCATCTACAAGATCGCGCCCGAAGCCCTTTGGCGCGAGGCCGAGAAAAACGGCCGCTTCACCGGCGCTCCGATCGACGTCGCCGACGGCTTCATCCATTTCTCCACTGCTGATCAGGCCAGGGAGACGGCGGCGAAGCATTTCGCCGGCCAGACGGATTTGCTGCTGATCGCCATCGACGGGGCGCTGCTCGGTGACCCGCTGAAATACGAGGTCTCGCGCGGCGGCGCGCTGTTTCCGCATCTCTATGGCGTGCTCGACATGAACGCCGTGCTGTGGGTGAAACCATTGCCGCTCGGCGCTGATGGCGCACACCAGTTTCCGGCGCTGGAGGCCGAATGAGCGTGTTCGATCGCATCGGCCAGAAACTGCTGTTCACCTTCGATCCGGAAACGGCGCATGGCATGTCGATCGCGGCGCTGCGATGCGGTCTGCCGGTCGGCGCGCGGACGGTGCGCGACGACAGGTTGAAGCTCAGCCTCTGTGGCATCGCCTTCCCCAATCCGCTCGGCATGGCCGCAGGCTATGACAAGAATGCCGAGGTGCCTGACGCGCTGCTTGGCCTCGGCTTCGGCTTTGCCGAAGTCGGCACCGTGACGCCGCTGCCGCAGGCCGGCAATCCGAAGCCGCGCATTTTCCGGCTGGCTGAGGATGATGCGGTGATCAACCGGCTGGGTTTTAACAATGAGGGCCACGAAGCGGCCGAGATGCGCCTTGCCGCGCGCAAGGGACGCGTCGGCATCGTCGGCGTCAACATCGGCGCCAACAAGGACAGCGCCGATCGTGTCCATGACTATGAGCTCGGCGTCTCCCGCTTTGCGAAATACGCCAGTTATCTCACCGTCAACATCTCGTCGCCCAACACGCCCGGCCTGCGCAACATGCAGGCGCGCGAACAGCTCGGCGAACTTCTGGCTCGCGTCATATCGGCCCGTGGCTCGGCATCGGCCCAGCCACCAATCTTTCTCAAGGTCGCACCCGATCTGGTCGAGGCCGAGCTTGAAGACATCGCCGCCGAAGTGACCGAAAAGCAGATCGACGGCGTCATCGTCTCCAACACGACGCTCTCGCGATCCGGATTGCGTAGCCCAAGCGGCGCCGGCGAGACCGGCGGTCTCTCGGGAAAACCGCTGTTCGAGCGTTCGACCATCGTGCTGGCCAAGATGCGTCGGCTGCTCGGGCCGGAGCGCGCCGTCATCGGCGTCGGCGGCGTCGATTCCGCCGAGACCGCGCTGGAGAAAATCCGCGCCGGCGCCGACCTCGTGCAGCTCTATACCGGCATGGTCTATGCCGGACCGGCGCTGCCCGGCCGCATCCTTGCCGGCATGGCGAAGTTCGCCGACAGGGAACAGCTGACGTCCTTGCGCGGCCTGCGCGACAGCCGGCTCAGCGAATGGGCGGCAAAGCCGCTTTGATTTGACGGCCAAGCTACGCCGTTGATGCGCAGCGAAAGTGGCCGCTGTCCGTCTCACGCCATATTTAGAGCACACAGGACCTGTCAGCTTGTTCGATTGAAAAGCGAGGCTGCAATGCCATCGGCTGCGGTTTTCATTCTTGCGTCCATGGCTGCTCCCTTTGGCGATGGTCAACTGGAGCCCTATGTGCGGCAACTTTGCCAGGCCGCTGCTGTGAATGCCTTGCCCGCGAACGTCTCGTCGACCACCGCATTGCAGTCAGCCGCCGTTTGCTTCTTTGTCTATTCCGATATGCCTTCTGCTGGGCAGCCCGCCAAAAACTGCCATGCAGTCGTCGCGGCGCTTGCGCCTTCCGACATCGGGACGGCCATGGACGTTTGCGAGGCAGCAGGCGAGCTGACGCGAAATTGGGCTAAAATGGCCGTTTCTGAGGGCTAAAACGCCTCCCGCACCCTCACCCGCAAAGTCGCCAGCAGGCTGAAGCCGCGCACCAGCAGGAAAACGTGCAGCGCCGCCCACAGGCCGTGATTGCCGAGAGACGGCGCCAAGCTGAACAATGCGGCGCTGAAGGCCAGGAACGAGACCAGCATCATGTTGCGCATGTCGCGCGACCACGTGGCGCCGATGAAGACGCCGTCCATCTGGAAGGCCAGCACGCCGCTCAGCGGTGTCAGTGCCGCCCACGGCAGATAGATGTCGGCAACAGCACGAACGTCCGGCGACGTGGTGATCAACGAAATCAGGCCGGCGCCGCCGAGCCAGAAGATCAGCGTGGCGGTTCCGGCGAGGCCGAACCCCCAGAATAAGGTCAGACGTACCGCCCGGCGGAACGCCGTCTCGGCACGTGCGCCGATCGCGCGTCCCGCCAACTGTTCGGCCGCGGTGGCGAAACCGTCGAGAAAATAGCCGGCGACGAGGAAGAAGTTCATCAGCACGGCATTGGCGGCCAGCGTCAGCGTGCCGAACTGCGCGCCCTGGCGGGTGAACAGCGCGAAAGCGGCGAGCAGCGAGAACGAGCGGATCATGATATCGCGGTTGAGCGACAGCATGCGCAGGAAAGCGGGCATGTCGAGCAGGCGATGCCGCGGCAGGCGGGGTGCGGCCCGGAAGCGCCAGACAACGATGGCGAGACCCAGCAGCATGGCCAGACATTCGCCGGTGACGGTCGCCCAGGCCACGCCGGCGACGCCCCAGCCAAGCTTCAGGCCGAGCAGGATGCAAAGCACGATGTTGATGCCGTTGAGCACCGCCTGCAGCATCAGCCCAAGCCCGCCCTCGCCGCGTCCAAGGACATAGCCGAGGATGGCGTAGTTGATCAGCGTGAAGGGGGCGGCGAGCATTCTGATGTGGATATAGACGCCCATCGCCTCGCCGACGCGCGCTTCGCCGCCGATGAATTTCTGGCCGGCGATGGCGATCAGCGGCGCAAGGACGACAAGCACGATGCCGGCGGCGACCGCGATCAGCACGGCGCGCCAGAACACCGCCTGCTCCTCGGTTTCGTCGCCGCGCCCAAACGCCTGGGCGACGAGGCCGGTGGTGCCGGAGCGCAGGAAATTGAAGGTGCTGAAGACGACGTCGAAGACCAGGGCCCCGGCCGCCAGGCCGCCGAGCAGGGCGGCATCGCCGAACTGCCCGACCACCGCCGTGTCGACGATGCCGAGCAGCGGCGTCGTCAGATAGGCGAGCGTCATCGGCACGGCGATGGCGAGCACCGAACGGTTGGTGACGGCGAAGGGTCTCGCGTCGGCTGGGGTTGCACCCGTGTCCAGGGGATTGCTGCCTTGCTGGTTGCGGCTTGATCGAACAGCCGATGTGCCCCATTTTCCCGCCACCGCGCAATCACTCTTGCCGTGACGGCCAACCGAAATGTTCTTCTGGCGCGAGCCCGCCGGATCCCAGTACTGGTTTTAAGCAATTCCCAAAGGGAGGCGCTACGCGCTTCTCCCGGGAAAACCGCTGCACACTTTTCCTGGAATTGCTTTAGCCATGCCCCTGCAGATCGTCCATCATCCCGACTACGATGCCGGCTTCGCCGTCAATCATCGCTTTCCGATGAGCAAATATCCGCTGCTGATGCAGGCCTTGCATATCAGGGGTCTGATCCATGCCGGGGCGCTGTCGATGCCCGAGCCGGCGCCGGCCTCCTGGCTGAAGCTCGCCCATGCGGCTGATTATGTCGACCAGGTCATCACGTGTTCAGTGCCTGAAAAGATCGAGCGCGAGATCGGCTTTCCCGTGGGACCGCGCGTTTCGCTCAGGGCGCAACTCGCCGCCGGCGGCACGGTGCTGGCGGCGCGACTGGCGCTTATCAATGGCATTGCCTGCAACAGCGCCGGCGGCAGCCACCATGCGCGGCGCGCGCAAGGCGCGGGCTTCTGCACCTTCAACGATGTTGCCGTCGCTTCGCTGGTGCTGCTAGCCGAAGACGCGGTGAAAAACATCCTGATCGTCGATCTCGATGTGCATCAGGGCGACGGCACCGCGGACATCCTGAAAGGAGAGCCACGCGCGTTCACCTTTTCCATGCATGGCGAGCGCAATTATCCGGTGCGCAAGATTGCCTCCGATCTCGACGTTGCCCTGCCGGACGGCACCGGCGATGGCGCCTATCTCGAACGGCTGGGTGTCCTCCTGCCGGAGCTCTCGGCCAAGGCGCACTGGGACATCGTCTTCTACAATGCCGGTGTCGACGTGCATGCCGAGGACCGGCTCGGCCGGCTGTCGCTCAGCGATGACGGCGTACGTGCCCGCGACGCCATGGTGATCGGTCATTTCCGCGCGCTGGGCATCCCGGTCTGCGGTGTCATCGGCGGCGGCTATTCGACCGATGTCGCAGCGCTCGCCGCGCGCCACGCCATCCTGTTCGAGGTGGCGTCGGACTTTGCCTAAGTGGCCTTTGGTTTGAGCATGATCTTTTCCGAAAACCGGTTGCCACTTTTCGGGATCATGCTCCGCTTCACTTGCGGTAGTTCGCGACCCTGAGCAGGATGAACACCGGCACGACGATCGCGGCGCCGAGCAGGATATAGCCCAAGAAGCGATAGACCGCGTTGAAGCCGAGGTTCCAAAGATCGATGAAGAAACCCTGGATGCGGTAGAAGACGTCCATCGGCGTCCAGCCGAACGCATTCATGACCAGGCCGACCAGGAACGAAACGACCAGCAGCTTGACGATCACCCTGACGGGCGAGTCACCGAGAAAGCGCGTCACTGTGGACAAGGGGCCTGCCTCCAGATTGGTGTGCCCGGATTCGGGGTACAAACCCACGAATACGCACTTGCTGCGCCCGCATCAAGGCGGGCGGACGGCGCAATCGGTCGGGTTTCCAACAGCCGTTTCCGAACAGCTGTCCAAGGGCGATTGCCCGAAGCACGCCCATCATGATATCGAGAGGCCGACGCGGGTATGATGTAATGGTAGCTTGTCAGCTTCCCAAGCTGAACGCGAGGGTTCGATTCCCTCTACCCGCTCCAGTTCCTATCCCACTTCCCGCAAGATAAAATCGTGCAGCATCTTGGCTGCCGGCGACAGCACGCGGTTCTTCACCGTGATCAGGCTGTAGGGGCGGACCTCGATGTCGAACTCGGTCTGGACGACATCGATGGCGCCGGCGAGACCGTCGGGGTTCTGGATGAATTTTGCCACCTGGATCGACACCGGGGCGATGGCGTCGGACTGCGCCACCATGACCAGTGTGAGCAGCAGCGACGAGGTGTTGAGGATGCGGTCCGGCAGGGCGATGTTGCGGTTCAGGAAATTGCTCTCCATCGCCTGGCGCAGCGGCGACCCGCCCGACTGGAACACCCAGTCAAAGGCGGCGGTGTCCTCCAGCCTCACCGCCTTCCCATTGTTTAGAGGATGGCCGTTGCTCAGCGGGTGGCCTCGGCGCACGATCAGGCAGGCCTTCTCGACGCCGATGACGCGCGATTCGAACAGGCGCGGATTGAGGTCTTCGGGGACACGGGCGATGATGAAATCATGGCGCGTGGCGATCAGTTCGCGCGCCAGCACATTCGACGTCTCGACCTGCATGGTAATCTCGATGCGCGGATAAAGGCGGCGTATCTCGCGGATCGCCGGGACCGCCAGTTCGATCGCCGGCGCCGTCACCGCGCCAAGGAACACCGAGCCGCCCTTGCCGGCCTTGAGCTCCGATATTTCGCGGTCGGCCTCGCGCATTTCGAGCAGGATCGAGCGCGCGCGCCGCGCCAGCGCCTTGCCGTAAGGGGTGAGCGTGATGCCGCGCGGCAGCCTTTCGCACAGCTTGACCTCAAGCACCGCTTCCATCTCGGAAATCATGCGCGAGGCCGCCGGCTGCGAGATGTTCATCACCTGGGCGGCCGCGCTCACCCGACCGTGATCGTCCAGCGCTGCGATCATGCGCATGTGACGTAGGCTCAAGCCACTGCGCAGAAGTGTCTCGCCATCGCCCGGCAATTCATCGTAACCGCTTGAAATTCCCTGAGGACCTCGTAAAGCCGCCATGCCTTTTCCCGCTTCCGCCACTGTTCCAGCCCGGTCTAGTCATATACCGGTTTTGGTATAGCAACCACCGAAGATCGCATTTGACAGTTATGGCAAAGGGTCACACTTTCGCGCGTCCTCAAGACTTGACGGTCGATGACGAGCAAAATCGTATCGATTTAAATCAAGACTGAGGGCCGATTGGGAGGATACCGGAGATCGATTATGACGGCGGCGGCGCTTTGGCGCATCCGCCCGACTGCGCGGCCCGCGAAGCCCCGAGGTGTCGCGTCCATCAACCAGGGAGAGTTTTACGTGAAAATCATCAAGACACTGGCCGCCGTCGCGGCCCTTGGCATCGCTGCCATGACCTACTCGGCGCACGCAGCCGACAAGGGTCTTGTCGGCGTGCTGATGCCGACCAAGACCTCGCAGCGCTGGATCAATGACGGCGATGCCGTCAAGTCCCAGCTCGAAGCTCTCGGCTACACGGTCGACCTGCAGTACGCGCAGGACGACATCCCCAACCAGCTCAGCCAGCTGGAAAACGAAATCACCAAAGGCCCGAAGGCGCTGATCATCGCTTCGATCGACGGCACCACCCTTTCGGACGCGCTGCAGAAGGCCGCCGACGCCGGCGTCGTCGTCGTCGCCTATGACCGCCTGATCAAGAAGACCGCCAATGTCGATTACTACACCACCTTCGACAATTTCGGCGTCGGCGTGATCCAGGCGAACTCGCTGGTCAAGGGTCTCAAGGAGCGCTTCCCGAACACCAAGCCGTGGAACGTCGAACTGTTCGGCGGCTCGCCGGACGACAACAACGCATTCTTCTTCTACAACGGCGCAATCTCGGTGCTGCAGCCGCTGATCGATGACGGCTCGATCAAGATCAAGTCCGGTCAGACCGGCATGGACAAGGTCGGCACGCTGCGCTGGCTCGCCGCGACCGCCCAGGCGCGCATGGACAACCTGCTGTCGGCCAACTACTCGGACGGCAGCCGCGTCGATGGCGTTCTTTCGCCCTATGACGGCCTGTCGCGCGGCATCACCGCTTCGCTGCGCGCCGTCGGTTACGGTACCGACGCCCAGCCGTGGCCGATCGTGACCGGCCAGGACGCCGAGACCGCTTCGGTCAAGCTGATCATCACGGGCGAGCAATACTCGACCGTGTTCAAGGACACCCGCGAACTGGCCAAGGCCACCGTCGAACTCGTCGACAAGGTGCTCTCGGGCGGCAAGCCGGACGGCCTCGATGAAAAGACCTACAACAACGACGTCAAGGTCGTCCCCTCGATCCTTTTGACGCCGCATGAGGTCGACAAGTCGAACTACCAGGCACTGGTCGTCGACTCCGGCTACATCAAGGCCGACGAACTGAAGTAATCCGTTTATAAAGACAGGGGTCCTGCGCGACGCAGGACCCCTTTCCGTTCACAAGCGACCCCGGTATTGTTTCTACCGGACTTTGTTTCCGTGCATGTCGTTGTCTCAAACCGCAAGCACTTTTGAGCGACATGCAACAGGAGGAGCTTGCCCTGATGACGACGATTTTGGAGATGCGCGACATCACCAAGACGTTCCCCGGCGTGAAGGCGCTGTCGAACGTCAACCTCAGCGTCGAGGAAGGCGAGATCCACGCCGTGGTTGGCGAGAACGGCGCCGGCAAGTCGACGCTGATGAAGGTTCTGTCGGGCGTCTATCCCGCCGGCACATATGACGGCCAGATCATTTTTCAGGGTCAGGAATGCCAGTTCAAAGGTATCCATGACAGCGAACACAAGGGCATCGTCATCATCCACCAGGAGCTAGCGCTGGTGCCGATGCTGTCGATCACCGAGAATATCTTCCTCGGCAACGAAAACGCCCGATATGGCGTCATCGACTGGGATGCCAACGAGGCGCGCACCGCTGCCTTGTTGAAGAAGGTGGGCCTCAAGGAGGACCCCAAGACACTGATCACCAATATCGGCGTCGGCAAGCAGCAGTTGGTCGAGATCGCCAAGGCGCTGAGCAAGGACGTCAAGCTTTTGATCCTCGATGAGCCGACCGCGTCGCTCAGCGAGAAAGACAGCCAGGCGCTGCTCGATCTTCTGCTCGAATTCAAGCGACAAGGCATGACCTCGATCCTGATCTCGCACAAGCTCAACGAGATCAACCGGGTCGCCGACAAGGTAACCGTCATCCGTGACGGGCGCACCATCGAGACGCTGGCCAAGAAGGATATCTCCGAAGACCGCATCATCACCTCGATGGTCGGCCGTTCGCTCGACGACCGCTATCCGCCGCGCGAGCCCAAGATCGGCGAAGTCGTGTTCGAGGTGAAAAACTGGTCGGTCTATCACCCGCTCCATGCCGAGCGGCAGGTGATCAAGGGCATCGACCTCAATGTGCGCAAGGGCGAGGTGGTCGGCATCGCCGGGCTGATGGGCGCCGGCCGCACCGAATTCGCCATGAGCCTGTTCGGCCGCTCCTATGGCCGCCGCATCACCGGCGAAGTGCTGCTCAAGGGCAAGCCGGTCGATGTCTCCTCGGTAAGCAAGGCGGTCCAACACGGCATCGCCTATGTCACCGAGGACCGCAAGACCTACGGCCTCAACCTCATCGACCATATCAAGCATAACATTACGCTGGCCAATCTCGACGGCGTGTCGCGCCACAGCGTGATCGACGACATGCGCGAACTTGCGGTCGCCAACGACTATCGCAAGAAGACCAATATCCGTGCGTCAAGCGTCTATCAGATGACCGGCAATCTTTCCGGCGGCAACCAGCAGAAGGTGGTGCTGTCGAAATGGCTGTTTGCCGATCCTGACGTGCTGATCCTCGACGAGCCGACACGCGGCATCGATGTCGGCGCCAAGTATGAAATCTACACGATCATCGCGCGCCTTGCCTCGGAGGGTAAGGCGATCGTGGTCATCTCGTCGGAAATGCCGGAATTGCTGGGGATTACCGACCGCATCTACGTCATGAACGAAGGGCGCATGGTGGGCGAAATGCCGGCGGCGGAAGCAAGCCAGGAAAAGATAATGCGCGCCATCGTCCGGGGAGAAGGAAAAGCAGCATGAGCACCGAAAGCGCCCCCGCCCCGCAGGGCAACGTCGCCGACGAACAGCGCCCGCGCATCGCCGTCTCGGCGCTGGCGACGAATTTACGCGAATACGGACTGATCATAGCCCTGATCGTCATCATGCTGTTCTTCCAGTTCACCACGTCGGGGACGTTGTTCAAGCCGGTCAACCTCAGCAATCTGGTGCAGCAGAACTCCTTCATCATCGTGATGGCGCTGGGCATGCTGCTGGTGATCGTATCGGGCTATATCGACCTCAGCGTCGGATCGGTCGCCGGTTTCATTGGCGCGCTGGCGGCAAACATGATGGTCATCTGGCAACTCGGACCGCTGAGCAATCCCCTGGTGGTTTCGATCGTCTGCCTGGTCGCGGGTGGCCTGATCGGCGCCGCGCAAGGGTATTGGATCGCCTATCACCGGATACCGAGCTTCATTGTCACGCTGGCCGGAATGCTGATCTTCCGCGGCATTTGCCAGGCGTTGCTTGGCGGCGGCTCGTCGGTGGGTCCGCTTCCCGACGACTTCAAGATGCTCAGTTCCGGCTTCATCCCGGATGTGATCGGCCCACTGACGCTCGTCCCGCCGGTCGTGAACGCAGCCGGCAAGACCATCATGGGCAGCGGCGTGACCCTGCACATGACGACGGTCGTGCTGGGGCTGATCGCCGTGCTCGCCTATGCCTATTTCGGGGTCCGCACCCGGCGCAAACGAGAACGCCATGGTTATGAGGCCGAGCCCTTCACCCTGTTCGTCGTCAAGACGCTGGTCGCCAGCGCGCTGGCGCTGTTCCTGGTCTATGAGTTTGCCAGCTACCGCGGCCTGCCCGTGGTGCTGCTGGTCATGGGCGTGCTGATCACGCTGTTCGTCTTCGTCACCAAGCGCATGACCATCGGGAGGCGCATCTACGCCATGGGCGGCAATCCCAAGGCGGCGCAGCTGTCGGGCATCAACACCGAGCGGCTGACGCTGATGGTGTTCATCAATATGGGCGTGCTGTCGGCGCTTGGCGGCCTGATCATCGCGGCTCGTCTCGGCCAGGCGGTGCCGGCGGCGGGTCTCGGCTCGGAGCTCGATGTCATCGCCGCAGTGTTCATCGGCGGCGCCTCGGCGATGGGCGGCGTCGGCCAGGTTATCGGGGCGGTCGTCGGCGGCTTCATCATGGGCGTGATGAACAACGGCATGTCGATCATGGGCGTCAATGTCGACTGGCAGCAGGTGGTCAAAGGCCTGGTGCTGCTCGGCGCCGTGATCTTCGACGTCTACAACAAGAACAAGGCCTGACAAGCTTCAGCGAGGCAAGCAGGAGGCATACGGTCGCGGCGCAGCCGGCAAGTTGTCGGCATAAGAAGTCCCCCGAGGGATGGAGCTCGCGAGCGCAATCCGGACGAAGAGTTCAACCCGTGGCGCGGCGAGGTCCGAGCCGCGCAGGTCAAGGTTTGCCAAGGGGCAACCCGGCCAAGGCACATGAGAGAGGATTTCATCATGCTAATCTCCCAGATCCTCGACGACGCCGAGACCATCCGCGTCGTCGCCCGCAATGGCGGCGGCAAGACCAGGATCATCAACGGCGCCCGCAGCGTCTATTCGCTGGCCATGGAAGCCGCGCGCACCGGAACGGGCCTCGCCGCGCTGATCGAGCGCAAGGGGTTCGGTGAAGCGATAGACCTCGACGCCGTCTACAAGAAGGGCCGGCTGGTGTCGCCGATCAACCATCCCGATCCTGCGCATCTGCATCTGACCGGCACCGGCCTGACCCATCTCGGCTCGGCGGCGACGCGCGATTCCATGCACAAGAAGCTCAGCGATGGCGGCGAGGAGCAGCTTACCGATTCCATGAAGATGTTCCGCATGGGGCTCGAAGGCGGCAAGCCGGCCAAGGGCCAGACCGGCGTGCAGCCGGAATGGTTCTACAAGGGCAACGGCACCATGGCGGTGGCGCCGGGCGCCGCACTGATGTCGCCGGCCTTTGCGCAGGACGCCGGCGAGGAGCCGGAAATCGCCGGCATCTATGTCATCGGCGACGACGGCGCGCCGTTCCGCGTCGGCTTCACGCTGTCGAACGAGTTTTCCGATCATGTTACCGAGCGGGTGAACTATCTGTTCCTGGCACATTCCAAACTGCGCAACGCCTCGTTCGGGCCGGAAATCCTGATCGGCGACCTGCCGGCCGACGTCAGGGGCTCATCGCGAATCTATCGCGACAGCAATTTGCTGTGGGAAAAGCCGTTCCTGTCGGGCGAAGCGAACATGTCGCACACAATCGCCAATCTCGAACATCATCACTTCAAATATTCGGCCTTCCGCCAGCCGGGCGACGTGCATGTGCACATGTTCGGCACGGCGACGCTGTCCTTTGCCGACGGCATCAAGACTCAGGCCGGCGACGTTTTCGAGATCGAGGCCGCGGATTTCGGCCTGCCGCTGCGCAACCCGCTGGAGATTGAGCAGCCGGTGAAGGTGGCGGTGAAGGCGCTTTGAGAGCGTAATCTCCCTCCTTGAGGGGGAGATGTCGCCGAAGGCGACAGAGGGGGTCGTTGCGCGTGGAGCGCTAAAGTCTTCCGCGGCTGAGAGGCGCTGGCATTCTACGCGCAGCGACCCCCTCTGGCCTGCCGGCCATCTCCCCCTCAAGGGGGGAGATTTGGCAGTTCCAACCTCAATAAATATCGAAATCGAAATACTTGGCCTGGATCTTCTTGTAAGTGCCGTCGGCGACGATGGCGTCTATCGCCGCGTTGAGCTTGTCGCGAAGTGCCGTGTCCTCCAGGCGGACAGCGATGCCGGCTTGCGTCTCGGTGCCCTTGACGTCACCGACAAGCTTGCAGCAGCCGTCGCTCGCCTTCTTCAGCCAGTCCATCAGCACGAATTTGTCGGAGATGACGGCGTCGAGACGGCCGTTCTGCAAGTCGGTGATCGCCTCTTCCTGGGTGGGGTAGAGTTTCGCCTCGGCGCCGGCCTTGCCATAGGCGTCCTGCGCATAGTCGGCCTGGGTGGTCGAGGCCTGCGCGCCCACCGTCTTGCCGGCAAGGGCTGCCGGTTCGGTGGAAGTGAGGTCGCTGTCCTTGGGCGCCACCAGCGCCAGCGGCGTCGTGTAGTATTTGTTGGTGAAGGCGACCTGTTTCTTGCGCTCCTCGGTGATGCTCATCGAGGCGATGATGGCGTCGAACTTTTTCGCCTGCAGCGCCGGGATGATGCCGTCCCAGTCCTGGGTGACGATCTCGCACTCGACCTTCATCTGCGCACATAGCGCATTGGCAATGTCGATGTCGAAGCCCTCGATCTTGCCGTCCGCGGTGATGGTGTTGAAGGGCGGATAAGCGCCCTCGGTGCCGATCTTCAATTTCTCCTGCGCCTCAGCCAGCGAGCCGGCCGATATCACCAGCATGGCAGCGCTCGCTGCCGATATGATCCATCTTGAAATCTGCATTTTGGTTCCCCTTGCGCGCCGTTCTCTTGCCGGCCACCGAAAGGCAGCCAAGCATGGTGAGGCAGCGCAGGCAAGTATTTTGCCTGACGGTGATCGAAGGTTCAGCCGGCGGGGCGGAAATGCTTGGAGAGCTTGAGGCCTTGCGCCTGGTAATTCGAGCCGAGATCGGTGCCGTAAAGCGCCTGCGGCCGCTTCAGCATGTGTTCGTAGACCAGCCGGCCGACGATCTGGCCGTGGTCGAGGATGAACGGCACTTCGTGGCTGCGCACTTCGAGCACCGCCCGGCTGCCGGTGCCGCCTGAGGCCGAATGGCCGAAGCCCGGATCGAAGAAGCCGGCATAGTGAACACGGAATTCGCCAACCAGCGGATCGAAGGGCGTCATCTCGGCGGCGTAGAGCGGCGGCACGTGCACGGCTTCGCGGCTGACCAGGATGTAGAACTCGTCCGGGTCGAGCACCAGTTCGCCGGCGCCGCTCTTGTAGAGCGGCTCCCAGAAATCGACGGCATCCTGGGCGGCGCGCTTGTCGACATCGACCAAGCCGGTGTGATGCTTGCCGCGATAGCCGACCAGGCCGTTCTGGTCGCCGTCAAGATCGATCGACAGCGCAATGCCGCCGCCGGAAATGTTGGGCGGCTCGGTCGCCACCAGCATCTCGGCGCGGTGCAATTCGTTCAGTTCTGCCTCCGACAACAGCGCGTTGCCAGTGCGAAAGCGGATCTGCGACAGCCTCGATCCGGCGCGTACGACGATCGGGAAGGTGCGTGGACTGACTTCGAGATAAAGCGGCCCGTGATAGCCGGGGGCGATCTTGTCGAACTCATGGCCGCGATCGGTCATCACCCGGGTGAAGATGTCGAGCCGGCCGGTCGAGCTTTTCGGGTTGGCCGAGGCCGACACGTTTGCGGGCAGCGCCAGGCTTTCGAGCAGCGGCACGATGTAGACGCAGCCGGTTTCCAGCACCGCGCCCTCGGCGAGACTGAATTCGTGCAATTTCAGCCGGTGAAGCTTGTCGGCCACCAGATGATCGGGACCCGGCAGGAAGGAGGCGCGCACGCGAAAAGCCTTGTCGCCGAGCCTGAGATCGAGGCTCGCCGGCTGCACCTGGTCGACATCGAGCGCGCGCGGCGACTTCAGCGCGCCGGACTGAAACAGCGCGGAAATGTCCTGATCGGGAAGAATGCCTGTCTGCCGCAAAAGGCTGGCTCCGCTCCAAGGTCGGTCTCTTTGTGGCAGGTTCTTGCCGCAAAACCGCTGGATATTATTGCGGAACCTGCCTGGTACAAACCTCTTAATGAAGCCGGCAATTGACGCAAGCGCAGGTGAGGTCTAAAGGGTCGTTATCCCGTGGTGATTTGGCCGGTCGGCTTGCAGCCACGTTAAACAAGTCGCTAAAGGACCGTCGGGCCGCAAGGCCATATGGACCGGTTGCGACTTTCGCGGCCGGTTTTTTTGTGTCTGGAACAAAAGCGATGAGCACCAAGAAGCGTAACTGGAAACCTCAGACCGCACTCGTGCACGGGGGAACGCTGCGTTCCCAGTTCGGCGAGACGTCGGAAGCGATGTACCTCACCCAAGGCTATGTCTACGAGACGGCGCAGGCTGCCGAGGCCCGTTTCAAGGGCGAGGAGCCGGGCTTCATCTATTCGCGCTATGCCAACCCTACTGTCGACATGTTCGAAAAGCGCATGTGCGCGCTGGAGGGTGCCGAAGATGCGCGCGCCACGGCGTCCGGCATGGCGGCGGTGTCGGCAGCGCTCCTGTGCAGCGCCAAAGCCGGCGACCATATCGTTGCGGCGCGCGCGCTGTTCGGCTCCTGCCGCTGGGTGGTGGAGACGCTGGCGCCGAAATACGGCATCGAGGCAACGCTGGTCGACGGCACCGACATCGCCAACTGGGAAAAGGCGGTGCGGCCGAACACGAAACTGTTCTTCCTGGAAAGCCCGACCAATCCGACGCTGGAAGTGGTCGACATCGCAGCGGTGGCGGCGCTCGCCACCTCGATCGGCGCCAGGCTGATCGTCGACAATGTCTTTGCCACGCCCTTGCAGCAGAAGCCCTTGCAGCTCGGCGCCCATATCGTCGTCTACTCCGCGACCAAGCACATTGACGGCCAGGGACGCTGTCTCGGCGGCATCATCCTGTCCGACAAGAAATGGATCGACGAGAATTTGCACGACTATTTCCGCCACACCGGCCCGAGCCTGTCGCCGTTCAACGCCTGGACGCTGCTCAAGGGCCTGGAGACGCTGCCGGTTCGGGTGCGCCAGCAGACGGAAAGCGCGGCCAAGATCGCGGATTTCCTGGCAGGACGGCCGGAAATCGCCCGCGTCATCTATCCCGGCCGCGCCGACCACCCGCAGGCCGACATCGTCAAGAAGCAGATGACGGGCGGATCGACGCTGATCTGCCTCGACGTGAAGGGCGGCAAGCAGGCGGCCTTCGCCTTGCAGAACGCGCTCGACATCGTGCTGATCTCCAACAATCTCGGCGACGCCAAGAGCCTGATCACCCATCCGGCGACCACCACGCACAAGAACCTCAGCGACGAAGCTCGCGCCGAGCTTGGCATCGGGCCGGGAACGCTCAGGCTGTCGGTCGGTCTTGAGGATACGGACGATCTGCTGGAGGACGTTGCGCAGGCGCTGAAGGCAGCCGGGTAGGCCGCGAGGCGTCACGCTCCCGACGAAGCCTCTTCCAGCTCGGCTGCCTTGGTGCCGATGATCATGGTGTTGCCGCGCCAATCGACGGCGCCGCTCAGCCAGCCGCGCGCCCATATGGCGGGAAGCATCATGTCGCGGACCATCATCGCCGGGACCATGCGCAGCGACAGATGCCAGCCCTTGGCCGCGGCCAGCGCGCATTCGGGAATGTAGGCCGCCGTCAGCACGGCCAACACCGTGGCCGGCAGGCTGATGCCGGCACTTGCTGCCGCCACCAGCGCCAACGCCAACGGCACGGCGACGCCGGTCAGGATCTCGGGTGCGAAAAACAGCGGGAAAGTGACGCGGCGCAACCGCGCCCAGCGCGCCTGACGCGACCAGATGTCGGCAAGTCGGCGCTGCCCCAGTGGTTGCTCGAAAGGCGAGGCAACGAGATTGACGCGCAGGCCCAGTCCGTTGACCAGCTTGGTTGCAGCAGCATCCTCGGCGATCTCGGCGGCCAGCGCGCGGATACCGCCATTGGTATCGAGCATCGGCTTGTTCCACAGCATGCTCTTGCCCTGGGCAAAGCCGAGGCCAAGCGCCTCGCCGGCATATTGCCAGCGCGCCTGCAGCGTGTTGAGGAACGCGCATTCGACCTCGGCCCAGAAGCCTTCCGGCCGCGAGCCGATCGGCGTCGAGCAGATAAGCCCGGTATTGGTCCGCCAGGCCGCCATCAGGTGCTGGACGTAATCCCTAGGCATCAGCACGTTGGAATCCGCCAGAATAACCCAATGATTGCGCGCCGCTTCCCAGCCCTTGACGCAGTTGTTGAGCTTCGGGTTGCTGCTGACGCGGTCGTCGCCGATCAGCAGCCGGGCCGGCACGTTGGGAAACAGGACGATCGCCCTGTTTATCAGTTTGACGACGGGATCGTCGGCGTGAGCGACGCAGAAGATCAGTTCGTAGCGCGGCCAGTCGAGCGAGAAGGCTCGCTGCAGCGTCTCTTGTGTGAACGGCTCCACGCCGCGCGACGGCACGACGATCGAGACCGGTGGCTGCTCGTCGGACGGCGGAGGGATAAGGCGACGCGCTTGCAGTTTCGACGAAGCAAGCAGGATGCTGGCGAGATTGGAAAGAAGCAAAGCGGAGGAAGCGAAGGCGGCTGTGAGAGCTGGTTCCATCGAGATCTGGTCACTCCGGAAAGGCCGCTCGCGGCTGCTTTGTCAGTCGACAGATGGGCCTTGAGTCGCCGGCAAGGTTTGCGCACACCAACACTGTCATGTGTCACTTAAATGACATTGTTTGTCGGCACCTCCGCTTTGAGGCTGGCAGGACATGCCGTTGTGCGCGTATCAAACCGCATAGCGCGACAAATGTTCCTTGCCGCGCAACCGGAGCAGCCCATGTATCGCGCCGTCACGCGCAACATCGAAGTGCAGGTCAGACCGTTCTACCTGGAGGACCGCTCGGACCCGGCGGAGAACCGTTATGTCTGGGGCTACCAGGTGACGATCGACAACCAGTCCGACGATTTCGTGCAGCTTATGTCGCGTTACTGGCACATCACCGACGGCAGCGGCCGGATCGAGGAAGTGCGCGGCGCCGGCGTGGTCGGCGACCAGCCTGAGCTCAATCCCGGCGACAGCTATCAATACACGTCAGGCTGCCCGCTCTCGACGCCCTCCGGCTTCATGGTCGGCCACTACACCATGCGCAACAAAAAGGGCGAGACGTTCGACGTCGATATTCCCGCGTTTTCGCTGGATCTGCCGGGGACGCGGCGGACGGTGAATTAAGGGTTTTCTCCCCATCTCTATACGGGGAGAAATGCCCGGCAGTGCAATGAGGGGCGCCGCCGGACTCATGAGGTTATCTTCCACGCACATGACGTAGGCTATGCGCGGCCATTCACCAAAGTTCGCGCTGCCCCTCATCCGCCCTTCGGGCACCTTCTCCCCGTGAACGGGGAGAAGGAAGAGATGCTACTGAGCTGCAAACTCCGCCGGGTCGAAGTCGTACTGCTTCGAGCAGAACTCGCAGGCGACGTGGATGCCGCCATCTTCGGTGCTGTCCTTGATCTCCTGCGCGGAAAACCCCTTGAGGATGCCGCGTATCTTGTCCCTTGAGCAGGAACATTGGTCGGCGACCGGCACGCCGCCGAAGACGCGCACGCCATGTTCGTGGAACAGCCTGTAGAGCAGCCGCTCGGCGCCGATGGTCGGGTCGATCAGCTCGGTCGGCTCGATGGTGCCGAGCAGCGCCACCAGCTCGCGCCACGAATTGTCGGCCGGCTCCTGCGTCACGTCACGCGGATCGCCGTCGCCGCCCGAAATGTCGGGCACGCGCATGCGCTCGGGTGACTGCGGCAGGAACTGCGCCAGGATACCGCCGGCGCGCCACTGCTCGCGCGCACCGCCGGGGCCGGGCGTCAGCAGCTTGGCCACCGACAGCCGGAGGTCGGTCGGGATCTGCTCCGACTGGCGGAAATAGGTGCGCGCGGCGTCTTCCAGCGTCTCGCCGTCGAGCTGGACGATGCCCTGATAGCGCTGCGTGTGCGCGCCTTGGTCGATGGTCAGCGCCAAAACGCCGCTGCCCAGCAGCGTCTGCTGCGAGGTCTGGCCTGCGGCCACCAGGGCCTCCAGCCGGTCGGCATCGAAGCGCGCATAGGCGCGCAATGCCGAGGGCGTGGAGAAATCCGCGACCAGCATGTCGACAGGCCCGTCGGTGCGGGTCTGCAGGATGAACTTGCCTTCGAATTTGAGCGAGGTGCCGAGCAGCACCGTCAGCACACAGGCTTCCGCGAGCAGGCGGGCGACCGGCTCGGGATAGTCGTGACGGTTGAGGATGGCGTCGAGCATCGGCCCGAGTTGCACGGTGCGGCCGCGCACGTCGAGCGGGCCGACCTCGAAGGGTACGACATGATCGTCGCCGGCATAGCCGAACTCGCCGAGTTTGGGGTGATGTTCAGTCACTTGATGCGTTTCCAACATGACAAAGCTCCAGGGCGCGGCCATGCGGCCCGGAGGGGTGCATGCGTCCAAACGCGCTTGATTTGCGTGATGCGGCGCAAATAGGCATCACGCCGCCCCGGATCAAGCGCTTGGAGATCAAGCGCCTGGAGATCAAGCGCCCAGACACCAGGCCAAAACCGCCTTCTGGGCGTGAAGCCGGTTCTCGGCTTCGTCGAAGACCACCGAATGCGGACCGTCGATGACCTCGTCGGTCACTTCCTCGCCGCGGTGCGCCGGCAGGCAGTGCATGAACAGGGCGTCGGGCTTGGCCCTGGCCATCAGCGCCGCATTGACCTGATAGGGTGAGAAGACATTATGGCCGCGGGCGCGGTGTTCCTGGCCCATAGACACCCAGCAGTCGGTGACGATGCAGTCGGCTTGGTCGACGGCCTCTTCGGGCGAGCGGGTGAAGTGCAGCTTGCCGCCATTGGACTTCGACCAGTCGATGTGCTTCTGCGCCGGCTCGCTGCCTTCCGGCACTGCGACGTTCAGGTTGAAGCGGAACCGCGCCGAGGCTTCGAGCAGCGAATGCAGCACGTTGTTGCCGTCGCCGGTCCAGGCGATGGTCTTGCCGGCAACCGGACCGCGATGCTCCTCGAAGGTCATGATGTCGGCCATCAGCTGACAGGGATGGGTGTCGTCGGTCAGCCCGTTGATGACCGGAATCGTGGCATTCTCGGTCAGCTCGAGCAGCCGCTCATGCGACGTGGTGCGGATCATGATGGCGTCGACATAGCGCGACAGCACCTTGGCGGTGTCGGCAATGGTCTCGGAGCGGCCGAGCTGCATTTCGGTGCCGGTCAGCATGATGGTCTCGCCGCCGAGCTGTCGCATGCCGACGTCGAAGGACACGCGCGTGCGCGTCGACGGCTTGTCGAAGATCATGGCCAGCACCTTGCCTTCGAGCGGTTTGGTCCGTTCGCCGGCCTTGAGGCGCGCCTTGCGCACCACCGCATCGTCCAGCATCAGGCGCAGATCGCCTTCGGAAACGGCGGAAAGATCGGTGAAATGGCGAAGGCTCATCGGGAATGGTTCTCGGGATTACTTCGCGGCGGCCGCGGCGATGGCGTCGGTCAGGCCCTTGGCGGCGGCGCGGATGCGATCGAGCGCTTCGCCGATCTCGGCGTCGGTGACGGTCAGCGGCGGCAGCAGACGAATGACGTTGTCGCCGGCCGGCACCGCCAGCAGATGCTGGTCGCGCAGCGCCATGTTGACCTTGGTGTTTGGCATGGCGCATTTCAGGCCAAGCATCAGGCCGCTGCCCCTGATGCCTTCGATGACATCAGGAAATTCGTCGGCGACCGCCGCCAGGCCCTGCTTCATCAGCAATGCCTTGCGCTGGACGTCTTCGAGGAAGCCGTCTTCCAGCACGACGTCGAGCACAGCGTTGCCGACCGCCATGGCCAGCGGATTGCCGCCGAAAGTGGTGCCATGCACGCCTGCCGTCATGCCGACGACAGCGTCGTCGGTGGCGAGGCACGCGCCCATCGGGAAGCCGCCGCCAATGCCCTTGGCAATCGCCATGATGTCGGGCGTCACGCCGGTCCATTCATGCGCGAACAGCTTTCCGGTGCGACCGATACCGCACTGGACCTCATCGAAGATCAGCAGCAGGCCATGCTGGTCGCAGAGCTGCCGCAGCCGCTTCAAGGATTGCGTCGGCACCGGGCGGATGCCGCCCTCGCCCTGTACCGGTTCGATCAGGATCGCGGCGGTCTCTGGTGTGATCGCCTTCTCGGCGGCGTCGATGTCGTCGAAGCCGACCTGGTCGAAGCCTTCGACCTTGGGGCCGAAGCCTTCGAGATATTTGTACTGGCCGCCGGCGGCGATGGTCGCCAGCGTGCGGCCGTGGAAGGCGCCTTCGAAGGTAATGACCCGGAAGCGCTCGGGATGGCCCTTGACGAACTGGTAGCGCCGCGCCGTCTTGATCGCGCATTCGAGCGCCTCGGCGCCGGAATTGGTGAAGAACACCTTGTCGGCGAAGGTGGCGTCAGCCAGCCGCTCGCCGAGCCGGGCCTGCCCCGGGATCTCGTAGAGATTGGAGACGTGCCAGAGCTTGGCCGCCTGTTCGGTCAGCGCCGAGACCAGATGCGGATGGCTGTGGCCCAACGAATTGACCGCGATGCCGCCAGCGAAATCGAGATATCGCTCGCCCTTGTCGGTAACCAGCCAGGTGCCTTCGCCATGATCGAAGGCCAAAGGGGCGCGGGCAAAGGTCTCGTAAAGCGCCGAACCGCTCATTATATGCGTCTCCGGTACCGGAAAAATCAAAAAAGCCGCCAAAGCGGCGGCCTTTGCGGCTTATCGTGTTTTTCGGCCATGAAGTCAACGAAAACGTCGTGCAGAGGCGCGTGGCCAGCTCCCGACGAGACGCCGGCTCATAAGCGACCGGGCAAGTTGGGGAAAACCTAAAAAACCGATTCGTGTTGCACCTGGGACTCTTGTCACCGAGTCAACACATGAGGTAATTGTAGTCGGGAAATAACTAGATTTCGTGCGGCGGACCTAATCACCTAATATATGTGGTGTCTGCCCCGGCAAAGATTGCCGGGTCGGGAACGGATTCCGGCTGCCGCACACATAGCAGGAGCGCGGTCTCATGAACTGGACTGACGAGCGGGTCGAACTTCTCAGGAAACTGTGGTCGGAGGGCTTGAGCGCAAGCCAGATCGCCGCACAACTCGGCGGGGTCAGCCGCAACGCGGTCATCGGCAAGGTGCACCGGCTGAAGCTGTCGGGCCGCGGACGCTCGACCGCGACGCCGGCGCGTCAGAAGAAGACAACGCAGGGATCTTCGATCCAGAAATCGGTGCCTCGCGCCGCAACCACGCAGCGCCATGTCACGACTTCGATCGGGGCGAACGCACTGCAGGCGCAGTTCGACGCCGAGCCGGTGGCGCGCCACTACATCCGCCCGGTCGAAAACGTCGTCGTGCCGATCTCGCGGCATCTGCAGCTCACCGATCTCACCGAGCGCACCTGCAAATGGCCGAATGGCGATCCGCTATCGGAAGACTTCAACTTCTGCGGCAACGAGGCGGCTGAAACCGGACCTTACTGCAAGTACCACGCAAGGGTGGCGTTCCAGCCGGCTTCAGAGCGGCGCAGGAGCCGGTAGTTAGGAATAGGGATTGGGGACTGGGCAGTAGGGAATGGGGTAGCGCTCGTGAGGCGCTACCTTATTCTGCCTACTGCCTACTGCCTACTGCCTACCATCACAGCCACCCACTCTTCCGAAATCGCCAATACAAAAACGAGCAGATCAGCGCGATCGAGACCAATACGACGGGATAGCCGTATTGCATCTTCAGTTCCGGCATGTCGTCGAAATTCATGCCGTAAATGCCGGCGAGCGCCGTCGGCACCGCCAGGATCGCCGCCCATGAGGCCAGCTTCTTGGTGTTCGCGGTTTCCTGGCTCTGGCCGACCAGCAGGCTGGCTTCGAAAGCGAACGCCAGAACCTCGCGCAGGCTGTCGATCTTTTCCTGCACGGTCCGGATATGGTCGGTGACATCGCGAAACAGCGGATGCATTGCGGTATGGATCTGCGGCAGTTCGGCGCTGGTCAGCCGGCGGCAGACCTCGACCAGCGGCAGCGCCGCATTGCGCAGGCGCAACAGATCGCGGCGCAGCATATAGAGCCGCTCGATGTCGGGACCGGTCATCGGCTTCAGCAGCACCCTGTCCTCGATCGCCTCGACCTCGTCCTCGATCTGCTCTAGCACCGGCATGTAGTTGTCGACGATGAAGTCGAGGATGGCGTAGAGGACGAAATCCTCGCCCTTGGCCAGTGAGTGCGGACAGCTTTCCCAGTGCTGGCGCACGGCGGCGTATGAGGTCGAGGGACCATGCCTGACGCTGACGATATAGCCTGAGCCGACGAACAGATGCGTCTCGCCGAAGGTGACGCGTCCGTCGATCAGCTGTGCAGTGCGGGCAACGATGAACAGTGCATCGCCATATTGCTCGATCTTCGGCCGCTGGTGCGGATGTTCGGCGTCTTCGATCGCCAGTTCGTGCAGATGAAATTGCGCCTTGACGCGCAGCAGAAGCTCGCGGTCGGGTTCGAGCAGCCCGATCCAGACGACATGGCCCGACTTCTTGGCCCATTCGCCGGCTTCCTCGATCGGTATGTCGGCGATGCGCTTGCCGGCGGTGTAGACGCTCGACGCGATGATGCCGGACGATGCCGGCGCCGGCTTGAACTCTCGGACATATTCCATCGCAGCCTCCTGAGCGCCTGGCCTTGGCCAGGAACCGAGACGCTAACATCCGGGCAGTTTAGCGCAATATGATTAAGCGTTCGAGGGGCGCGATCACTTCACCGGCAGCACCGGCAGGGCAACCTTGTCGGTCTTGTCGCCCTTGGGACGCTCGGCCGGCAACTGCTCGCCGGTGACGATGTAGTAGATCGTCTCGGCAATGTTGGTGGCGTGGTCGCCGATGCGCTCGATGTTCTTGGCGCAAAACAGCAGATGCGTGCACGGCGTGATGTTGCGCGGATCTTCCATCATGTAGGTCAAAAGCTCGCGAAACAGCGAGGTGTACATGGCGTCGATCTGGTCGTCGCGGTCGCGAACGAAGCCTATTTTCTCGACCGAGCGCGAGGCATAGACGTCGAGCACTTCCTTGAGCTGGGTCAAAGCGAGTTCGGCAAGCGCCTCGAGGCCGCGAAACAGGCTGGTCGGCTGGCGGCCGTCAATGACGCTGACCACACGCTTGGCGACGTTCTTGGCGAGGTCACCGACCCGTTCGAGGTCGGCCGAAATGCGGATGGCGCCGACGATCTCGCGCAGATCCGTCGCCATGGGCTGGCGCTTGGCGATGATGACGATGGCTTTGTCGTCGATTTCGCGCTGGCCATCGTCAAGCACGATGTCGTCACGAATGACCTTCTGGGCGAGGCCGGGATCGGCATTGACCAGCGCCTGGATCGCCTGCTCGACCATGCGCTCGGCATGGCCGCCCATCGCAGCGATGCGCTTCGCCAGGTATTTCAGCTCTTCGTCATAGGCGCTGACAATGTGTACGGACTGCATGGGCGAAATGCCTTCCTTAAATCTTTGGCCTTTTGAGTCGTTTCCTCGACCCCTGTGCTGATACGCTAGCCGGATGACAGAAAGAAGAAACAGGCAGTTAGCAGATAGTACCGCCTCAGCCTGCCGGCAAATGGACCGTGAACGCCGCGCCCTTGCCAACCTCCGACTTGATCGAAAGCCGGGCGTTGTGGCGCGTCAGAATATGCTTGACGATGGACAGGCCAAGACCGGTGCCTTTCTGCGTGCGGCTGCTCTCCACGTCGACGCGATAGAAGCGCTCGGTAATGCGCGGTATGTGCTCTTCCGGGATGCCCGGGCCGTAGTCCCTGATGGTTACATCGATGCCCGGTTCCGGGCCGGCCTCGCCCCGCGCGATCGACACCGTGACGCGTCCGCCAGGCTGGCCGTATTTGCAGGCGTTTTCCAAGAGATTCTCGAACACCTGGAACAGCTCGTCGCGGTCTCCGGGCACGTCGAGCGGCCCCTCGGCGTAGTCGCGTTCGATGACGACGCCGTTCTCGCTGGCGAGCGGGCCTAGTGAATCGATGACGCTGTCGATGGTCTGGCGCAGATCGACCTCGGTTCCCGGCCTCAGGTAAGGCTTCATTTCAAGCCTCGACAGCGACAGGAGATCGTCGATGAGGCGCGCCATGCGGCCGGTCTGGTTCTGCATGATCTGCAGGAACTGCTCGCGCGCCGCCGGATCGTTGCGGGCCGGGCCGCGCAACGTCTCGATGAAGCCCGAGATTGAAGCAAGCGGGGTGCGCAACTCGTGGCTGGCATTGGCTATGAAGTCAGCGCGCATGCGGTCGATGCGGCGCGTCTCACTCTGGTCCTTGAATACCAGCACATAGAGATCGGTGGCGTGGCCGACCGAGGACGCGCTGACCCGGTAGGCCCGTTCAACCGGCAGCTTCTCGGTGTAGTCGACGGCATCGGAGGCGACGGTTCCCGACAGCACGCCGTCGAGCAAGGCCTGCATTTCCGGCGCGCGGAATTTTAGCGACAGCGACAGGCCGGGCGCGATACCGACAAAGGCGGCAAAGGCGGCGGCATTGGCGTGGACGATGGTGGCGGTGCGGTCGAAGATGATCAGCGGATCGGCAACGGCAGCCGCAAGATATTCGCCGGAAAGCCGCTGCAGCCCGCTCGCCTCGATCGTGGCAATGGTCTCAGCAGACCGGCTGGCGCCTCCGGTTGGCAGAAGCGCGGCGGCCAGCAGCACCGTCAACGCAGCCAGGACGACATAGGCGGAGATACCGGCAAAACCATAAACGGCCATGATGGCGATCGCACCGGCGGCAAGCAGCCATCGGCTGTTCCACAGCCGGCCGGCGACGGCCTGCCCCGTGGTTGTCCGCTCTGCGCCGGTGTCAGCCATTCGTGCTTTCCGTGCTTCTGCGCCGGTCCCGCCGAAACTTCCGCTGGACCGGGTTTGAGGCCCCCCATAGCATGAGTCCGCAAGCTGGAAAGGTTCGTCTCGATGAAAAAAGCCAAGGAAAGTCCCGCCGCAGAGCCGGCAGAGGGGCCGCTGAAGATCAAGGTGGACGGCAAGGAGCGGGAGTTCGACATCGAAAACCCCGAGCTTCCCAGCTGGATCGAGGACCACAAACTGACCGCAGGCGACTACCCCTACGACAAGAAAATGAAGACCGAGGAGTATGACGAGACGCTGGAGCGGCTGCAGATCGAACTGGTCAAGGCGCAGGCCTGGCTGCAGGCGACCGGCAGCAGACTGATGTCGCTGTTCGAGGGGCGCGATGCCGCCGGCAAGGGCGGCACCATCTCGGTGCTGCGCCAGTATCTCAATCCTCGAACCGCGCGCAATGTGGCGCTGACCAAGCCGACCCCAACCGAAGTCGGGCAATGGTACTACCAGCGCTACGTCGCCCATTTCCCGACATCGGGCGAATTCGTCACCTTCGACCGGTCCTGGTACAACCGCGGCGGCGTCGAGCCGGTGATGGGCTTCTGCACACCGGAACAGCATGCAAAATTCCTCGACGAGACGCCGCATTTCGAGCGGATGATCTCCAACGACGGCATCTATTTCTTCAAATTCTGGCTCAACATCGGCCGCGAAACCCAGCTCGAACGGTTTCACGACCGCCGCTGGTCTCCGCTGAAGAACTGGAAGTTCTCGCCGATCGATATTGCCGGCATCACCAAATGGGACGACTACACCAAGGCGCGCGACCAGATGGTCGAGCGCACGCACAAGCAGTTCGCGCCCTGGATCATCGTGCGGGCCAATGACAAGCGACGCTCGCGGCTGGCCGTCATGCGGCGCATCCTGTTGTCACTGCCCTATGATGGGCGCGATCTCGACGCCATCGGCAAGGAAGACAAAAAGATCGTCGGCGAAGGGCCGTCGTTTCTCGAGAAGTAGAGACTGGCCTCGATAGGCAGAGGCTGAAATTACAGAGCCCACCCCCACACGGAGGTGGGCTCTGTGGCCATTGTCTAAAGCGCATCGCATTTGAACGGATTCACGCGACGCGCTTTAGGTCTTTGTTTCATGCATGTCGTTCTCTCAAAACCGGGGCCACTTTGAGCGACATGCATTAAAGCGCGTCGGGTGAAGACAGTCTCACGACGCCTGCCGCATGCCGAGCATGTGGGGGGTGCCCCTGGCCAACACCGGGGCGTGATGGTTGCGGCGCGAACGCACGACATCCAGCGTATGCTCGTTGAAGGTCAGCAGTGTGGCGACGACCTGCTGGTTGCCATAGGTGCGCTGGTACCCGAGCGGCGTCGCCAGGAAGTGCAACTGCAGCGTCCGCAGCACCCACACCGGCTCGACCTCGATAATGACCTGATCGACATTGCGAGCAAGGCCCCATTCGACGAAGCCGGCGATCAGTTCGGTGCCGACCGTAGACACGCCGCGCTTGCCATCGCGAAAGCCTGGCGCCACCGCGTAACGGGTTAGCTCCCAGACATTCGGTCCCGAAGGGCGCTTTCCCTCGCAGAGTTCCGGCATCACATCGCTAAGGAGATGCGGCCGTGTGGTCGGCAGCATCCGATGATAGCCTGCAAGCTCGCCATTGCGTATGACAAGGTGGTGTTCGGCCTCATCATGGTCGAATTGATCGATTTCGAGGCCGTCCGGGCGATCGAGATCGGTCCACCGCATCTCATCGACGAAGACCTTGTAACGCAGGCGATGGACGGCCTCCCATAGGTCGGGACGTTCCATCAGTTGTTGAGTGGTAAGGGAAAATAGCATTAGCCGTCTCCTGGGCTTAAGAGGAAGATACGGCCGGGCTTTCCCGAAAAAATTGCGCGAAGGTGTTGGCAAGGATTTCCAGGCTGCCACAGCCGACATGGCTAATATAGCTGCGCCTAAACGCCTCCGCGATGGCGTGCACCCTGTTGGCGACGCCGAGTCTGCTTTTGGCGTTAAGAAAGCATTAGCCGTCTCAAGAGGACGACAGGGGCCGGTCTTTTCTGAAGATATGACGCCGACAATGCGGCCATAAATTTCGGGCCGCCAGAACCGGCCTAGCTGATATAGCCGTGCCTGACTGCTTCGGCGACTGCCTGCACACGGTTGGCGGCGCCTAGTTTGCTCTTGGCGTTGAGAAGGTGTTTCTCAGAGGTATGCTCCGAGATGCCGAGGATCTGCGAAATCTCCCACTCGGATTTTCCGACCGCCGCCCATTGCAGGCATTCGCGCTCGCGCGGCGTCAATTCAATGTGATCGATAGATTTGCCGGCCGTCGTTTGAAGCTGCATGGCGC
This sequence comes from Mesorhizobium sp. M0772, assembly GCF_040320135.1. NCBI lineage: Bacteria > Pseudomonadati > Pseudomonadota > Alphaproteobacteria > Hyphomicrobiales > Phyllobacteriaceae > Mesorhizobium > Mesorhizobium sp. M0772. The sequence goes on from NZ_JAMYPB010000009.1 coordinate 61,487, forward strand.
GGCCGATGGCATAGGTGGAGGCCAGCGAGACCATTGCGAATTCGGCTTCGGACAGTTCGACCGCCTCACCGCCCAGCGAGACCAGCGCGATCTGGCCTTCGAGCGTGATCAGCGGGAAGGCGAGGCCGTCACGCAGCTTGAACTGGCGGGCGTCGCGCATTACCTCGGCGCTGCTCTTGTCGGCGGGCATGCTTTGAACGGCATCGCGCCATTGGAATGGCGCCCGAAACTGCTTCAAATGGCTGACGACCGGATCCTGGTCGACGTAGTTGCGCGATAAGTAACGCTCCAGCCATTCGCTAGGCCAATCGCAGAGCAGCACATGGTCCTTCGTCTGGCTGCTTGGTGTACCGGGCTGCGGCACCGTTGCGGCTATCAGGGCCGTCAATCCGAAATTCGAGGTGACACTAAGTAGCTGCTCGCACACCGCAGCCGACGTGTCGGCACGCTGCACCCGGTCAATATATTCAAGTGTTCGGTCAAAATAACCCATCGCAACATCTACCCCATGTTGCCTACCGCTCTTGAGACCGATGCTACGTGCCTGCCCCGCACTTAGCCATCAACCCCGGATTGCAAAGCCACATCCTTAGCTTTTCTAACGCCAGCGACCGCCAACCCCGGGCCGACTCTGTGCGGCTATTTGCAACCTCGCCAAAGCATAACCCGAAATTTGCCCTTTGAAATCAAAAACAATTGTGCCTGCGCCGTTTTCGTATCACAAGCCAACGGCCAAGACGGGCGGAGTTTTTTGTGACATCACGCTGGATAACCATCGCCTTGCTGTCGATGCTGATCGGAGTGCAGCCGTTTGCCGGCGCTGTGCGGGCAGCGGAACCGCAGGTGCCGGTGCTTTGGGATGCCAAGGAGCGGCTGCCGAAGCCGGACCTTGCGGCGCTGCCGAGGCTCAGGTTCCTCACCACAACCGATTTCCCGCCCTTCAATTTTCTCGACGGCACGGGCCGACTGTCCGGCTTCCACATCGACCTGGCGCGGGCGATTTGCGCCGAACTCGACATCGCCGACAAATGCCAGATCCAGGCGCTGCCCTGGGCCGAACTCGACGACGCGTTGCAGAAGGGCGAAGGCGAGGCGATCATCGCCGGCATCGCCGCAACGCCGGAGACGCGGGCGAAGTACAGCTTTTCGCGCTCCTATCTACAGTTTCCGGCGCGCTTCATCATGCCGAAGACCAAGGCCTTCGCCGAGCCGATCCTCGACAAATTGCGCTCGAAGCGGGTCGGCGTGCTGGCCGGCTCGGCGCATGAAAAGATGCTGCGCGATTATTTCGGCACCGTGCAGATCATCCGCTTTCAACGGCCGGAAGACCTCTACAGCGACTTGAAGAGCGCCAAGATCGATGCCGCCTTCGGCGACGGCATGCGCTTTTCCTTCTGGCTGGGCGGCACGGACGCCGCCGGTTGCTGCCGCTTCGCCGGTGGACCCTACCTGGCGCCGGAATATCTGGGGTCCGGCATGACCATTGCCACCCGGGCCAGCGACCCAGCGCTGGCCGCAGCCATGGACTACGCGCTGCAGGAGATATCGGTGAAAGGCACCTTCGCCGAATTCTACCTGCGCTATTTCCCGGTCAGTTTCTTCTGATCCGGTTCCCGGTCAGTTTCTTCTGATCCGGTTCCCGGTCAGCTTTTTCTGATCCGGTCCCGGTCAGCTTCCTCTAGGGGCTGGATCAGGTCAGCGTGCGCAGGCGGGCCTTCGCCCCGCGCGCGATGGCTGCGGCGGTCAGCGTGTCGAGATCGAGCTCACGCCGGATCAACTGCAGCACCCGCAATTCCTCCATGCGCATTTCTAGATCGACGGCGGCAACCTCGAAGGCCGCGGCATAGGCGGTGTCGTGCAGCCGTTCGGGCAAAGTCTCGGCGACACGCTCGAGCACGCCTTCCAACCCATCCTTTTCATGCAGCATCTTCTGGCAGTCCTGCGCAATGGCGATCAGCCTGTCCTGCTTGAAATCCTCGAACACCGGCCAGCTGCGGACGACGTCGCCGATGCGCGCCAGTTCGATATCGGTCATGTCGCGATCGGAAGCCGAGGTGATGACCATCAGGTAGATCAGGGCTTCATGGGTGGACGGCAACGGCATTCAAAACTCCTTGATAGTGAGGGTCGAAGGTAGGAACGCCACGGCGCCGTCGCAACGAAAACGCCTGATATCGTTGACGCTCCGCCCTGTCGCGCCTAGAGACCCGGTTGAAAATCTTACCAGCCGCGAAAGCCGGCCATGACTGGAACTTTGACATGACGGGATCAAACATCGCCGATCTCAACCCCGAAATGCTTGCGGCAGCCGCCGAAAGCAAGGCCTGGCCGTTCGAGGAAGCCAAAAAGATCATCGAGCGCTACAAGGGCGGCGACTTCCCGGAGATCGTCCTGTTCGAGACCGGCTACGGCCCGTCGGGCCTGCCGCACATCGGCACGTTCGGCGAGGTCGCGCGCACCTCGATGGTGCGCCATGCCTTTCACGTGCTGACCGGGAACAAGGTCAAGACCAAGCTGCTCTGCTTCTCCGACGATATGGACGGCATGCGCAAAATCCCCGACAATGTGCCGGATCGCGCAGCCCTCGAGCCCTATCTGCATATGCCGCTGTCGGCGGTGCCCAATCCGTTCGGCGGCGACTATCCGAGCTTTGGCGACCACAACAACGCGATGTTGTGCCGCTTCCTCGACACGTTCGGCTTCGACTACGAATTCGCCAGCGCGACGCAGTACTACAAGGCCGGCCGCTTCGATGCGATGCTTGTGCGCGCAGCCGAGCGCTACGACCAGATCATGGCGGTGATGCTGCCGACACTGGGACCCGAGCGCCAGGCGACCTACAGCCCGTTCCTGCCTATCTCGCCGAAGAGCGGGCGCGTGCTCTACGTGCCGATGAAGCATGTCGACGCCAAGGCCGGCACCATCACCTTCGACGATGAAGGCACCGAGACCACGCTTTCGGTGACCGGCGGCAAGGTCAAGCTGCAGTGGAAGCCGGATTTCGGCATGCGCTGGGCAGCGCTCGGCGTCGATTTCGAAATGTTCGGCAAGGACCACCAGACCAATGCGGTGATCTACGACCGCATCTGCAACATTCTCGGCGGACGCGCGCCGGAGCATTTCGTCTACGAATTGTTCCTCGACGAGAACGGCCAGAAGATCTCGAAGTCGAAGGGCAACGGGCTGACCATCGACGAATGGCTGCGCTACGCGCCGACCGAAAGCCTCGGCCTCTATATGTACCAGCGGCCAAGGCAGGCGAAAAAGCTCTATTTCGACGTCATCCCACGCGCCGTCGACGAGTACTACACCTTCCTCAACGCCTATCCGCGCCAGGACTGGAAGGAGCGGCTGGGCAATCCGGTCTGGCACATGCATGACGGCAAGCCGCCTTCCATCGACATGCCGGTGCCGTTCTCGCTGCTGCTCAACCTGGTCAGCGCCTCCAACGCGCAAAACAAGGATGTGCTGTGGGGCTTCATCTCGCGCCATGCATCTGGCGTGACGCCGGCGACGCATCCCGAACTCGACCAGCTGGTCGGTTTCGCCATCCGCTACTTCGACGATTTCGTGAAGCCGACGAAGACCTTCCGGCCGGCCGACGATGTCGAACGCGTGGCGCTGGAAGCGCTTGGCAACGCGCTTGCTGGCCTGCCGGCCGGCGCCGACGGCGAAGCGATCCAGAACGCTTCGCTCAACGTGGCGCGCAAGATCGAACGCTATCAGGACCATTCGAAGAAGAGCCCGGACGGCGGCCCTGGTGTCTCGGGCGCTTTCTTCCAGATGATCTACCAGGTGCTGATCGGCCAGGAACGCGGACCGCGCTTCGGTTCGTTCGCAGCCCTCTACGGCATCGCCGAAACCCGCGCGCTCATTGAGCGGGCGCTGGCTGGTCAGCTGGCGGCGTAATTTCCGTCCCGGCCGGCGGCGTGTCCATCGCCGGGGCATCGAGGATCGGTTGCGACGCCGTCGGTGCCGCAACCGGCGTTGGCGCCGGTGGCAGGCCGCCAAGATCGGGCGCGGCACCGAAGACGCCCTTCTTGGCGGCGCGCGCCTTGTCGCCCGCTTCGACATAGGGGCCGCCTGCCGTGGCGCGCGCCCAGCCGTTTTCGACCAGCCACTGGCCGACATCCAGCTTGCCGATGCGGCATTCGGCGGCGATCAGCGCACGGTCGGCCTCCGGCGGCACCTTGCAGGCAACGGCCCGGCCGCGCAGGAAAGACCGGAACGCGGTGCGCGCCCTGATACCGCAAGCCCAGGACTTGCCGCCCTCGGTGCAGGTCTCGTCTTGCCTGACGATGTCGATGCCGGAGACCGTCACGGAATAACCATTGGCTTCGATCAGGCCGGCGGCGGCCGCGACCGGCTGGAACAGTTTTGTTCCTCCCCAGTCGTCGACCGCTCTGCGCCCACGCGGCTTGGGCGGTCCGGCCAGCGCCAGGTCGCTCAGCGGCTCGCGTGGCTCAACCCGTTCAAGTTCTTCTACCGGCAGCGGCGGCGGTGCGATGGCCTCGGGATCGATCGCCCTCGAATGCACCTGAGGCGAGTGCATCGGAGGCCTGACGGGCTGGACCTCGGGGATCGCCGACGTCGCCGGCTCCTCGGGCACGGCCTCGGTTTCCGGGTCGATCTGGTCGACAGTAATGGCGGGGCCGTCGCGATGCAGCGCGCGACCGCCGGCGACGACAATGGCGACCATCACCGGGATCGCCAGGAGGGCTATGAGGATTTGAAGCAGACGCACCGCGAGACCTACTGGCTTGCCCAGACGATCCGCGCCACCCATTCGACATCGCGCATCGCGATGTCGCGGTCCGGATGGTCGGGGTTGAGCGAAATCAGCACGATCGATTTCGTCGTCTGGCGGTCGAGCACCTTGGCCATGACTTCGCCGGCATTGGTCTTGACGACGACGCGGTCGCCCTTTCGGGTAGCGGCCCCGGGCTCGACGATCAGCACATCGCCATTGCGGTACAGCGGCAGCATGGAATCACCCTGCACCTTCAACGCATAGGAGGTTTCGGTCGCCCGTGCCGGAAGCTCGACAAGGTCCCAGCCCTGGCCTGAGGGATAGCCGGCATCATCGAAGAAGCCGCCGGCGCCGGCCTGGGCGAAGCCGAGCAGCGGCACCGCCGAACGCTGCGAGGCTAACGGGCCCGAAGCTGTCTTGGCGCGGCCTTCGACCAGCCCGGTGAATTCGTCGAGCGAAGCGCCTGTCGCCTCGATGATCTTGGCCAGCGATTCGGTCGAGGGCCAGCGCGGCCGCCCATCCGAGGACAGCCGCTTCGACTTGTTGAAAGCGGTGGAGTCCAGACCAGCTCGCCGGGCCAGGCCGGAGGCCGATAACGAATAGCGCTCGGCGAGAGCGTCGATGGCGGCCCAAACTCGGTCATGCGAGAGCAATTCGCTCTCCTCAAAACAGGAAAAAATACCTTTTCCTTCTAACGCGCGGTCATCCGATTGTCCACCGGCGCGCGGCCCGATCTCTCAAAAAGCTGCGTGCGGCGAAGTCGTCATGGATGCCTCAAACTGCCTTGGGCAGGCTGCGCAATCCTTGGTGGAGGTCATGCAAACCCGCTCGGCCTCGGTCGGCGGCCGCGGTTGAACGGAGCGGGCAAGCGTCCTATCGGACGCGCCAAGGACGCAGTAGCATTTGATTTGGCGCATGATCCTTTCCGAAAATCGATTCCGATTTTCGGGGTCATGCGCGAGGTCGGCGAGCATCATGTAGCGGGCGTTGTTGAGATGGAGGTTGAAGTCGATGTCGGCAGGCAGCGAAAAGCCAGCCGACTTTCGCTGCCGACCGCGTAAGGGTCACGGCGCGCCTTGCCGTGGCCATCATGCGCGCAAGGCGCCCTCAGACGTACATGGGGCGCTAGCTCAAGCGGCCTTCTGCACTTCGCCTTTCGCATAGGGATCGAAGCGCTGGTAGAAGCTCTCGCCCTTCTCCGCCAGGTCGAGCAGCAGCTTGGGCGCCTTGAACTCGGCGCCGTATTTCTTCTGCAGGCCCTTGGCTATTCTGACGAACTCCCCGGCGCCGATGCCGTCGATATAGGACAGCGCGCCGCCGGTGAATGGCGCGAAACCGAAGGCGAGGATCGAGCCGACATCGGCCTCGCGCGGATCGGTGACGATGCCCTCTTCCATCACCCGGGCCGCTTCCAGCGCAATGGTTACCAGCAGGCGCTGCTGCAGTTCCTCATAGTCGACCTTCTCGGCCTCCAGCTGCGGATAGAGATCCTTCAGGCCCGGCCACAGCTTCTTCCTGGCGGGCTTGGCGGGATAGTCGTAAAAACCCTTGCCGTTCTTGCGGCCGAAGCGGCGATGGGTGTCGACCAGCGTGTTGATCAACGCCATCTGCCTGGGGTCGACAGACTTGTCTCCGAGGTCCCTGATGGTCTGCTTCATGATCTTCTGGGCAAGGTCGATCGCCGTCTCGTCGGTCAGCGCCAGCGGGCCGACCGGCATGCCGGCGGCCTTGGCGGCGTTCTCGATCATCGGCGCCGGAACGCCTTCGATCAGCATCTTGTAGGCTTCCGACATGTAGCGCAGCACGCAGCGGTTGACGTAGAAGCCGCGCGTGTCGTTGACGACGATCGGCGTCTTCTTGATGGCGCGCACGAAATCGATCGCGGTGGCCAGCGCCTTGTCGCCGGTCTTCTTGCCCAGGATGATCTCGACCAGCATCATCTTGTCGACCGGCGAGAAGAAGTGGATGCCGACGAAATTCTTCGGCCGCGCCGAATTCTTGGACAGCGCGGTGATCGGGATGGTCGAGGTGTTTGAGGCGAAGACCGCTGACGATTTCAACACGGCTTCGGCCTGTTCGGTGGCAGCCTTCTTGACGGCCGAATCCTCGAACACCGCCTCGACCACCAGATCGCAGCCGGCGAGATCGGCATAGTCGGCCGTCGGCGTGATCAGCGACAGAAGTCTGTCCTTCTCCTCGGGCTTGGCGCGGCCCTTCTTGACCTGATCGGAGATCAGGCTGTCGGAATGCGCCTTGCCCTTTTCGGCCGACGCCATGTCGCGGTCGAGCAGGACGACCGGGATGCCGGCCTTGGCGGTGACAAAGGCGATGCCGGCACCCATGAAGCCGGCGCCGAGAATACCGATCTTCTTGAACTTGGTCTCCGGCACGCCGGCCGGGCGGCGGGCGCCCTTGTTGAGCTCCTGCAGCGACACGAACAGCGAGCGGATCATCGCTGCTGCTTCCTTCGACTGCATGATTTCGGTGAAATAGCGCTGTTCGATCCGCAGACCGGTGTCGAACGGCACCAGCAGGCCCTCATAGACGCATTTCAGGATGGCCGCGGCGGCCGGATAATTGCCGTAGGTCTCGCGGCGCAGGATGGCGATGGCCGGCGGCCACAGATTGAAGCCGGCCGGCGTATAGATTTGGCCGCCAGGCAGCTTGAAGCCCTTCTCGTCCCAGGGCTGGACGGCTTTCAGGCCGTTCCTGATCATCGCCTTGGCGGTCTCGATCAGCTTGCCGGGTTCGGCGATCTCGTGGATCAGCCCCATCGCCTTGGCTTTCTGCGGCGACAGCGTCTGGCCGGTGGTCAGCATCTGCAACGCCTGCTGCTGGTCGGTCAGGCGCGGCACGCGTTGGGTGCCACCGGCGCCGGGGAAGATGCCGACCTTGACTTCCGGCAAGGCCATCTTGACCTTTTCGGAGTCAGCGGCAACGCGGCCATGACAGGCCAGCGACAGCTCGAACGCGCCGCCCATGCAGGTACCGTTGATCGCCGAGACCCAAGGTTTGCCCGACGTTTCGAGCTTGCGCCACAAGCCACCCATGCGGCCGGCATTGTCGAACAAAAGCTGTGCCGCCTTCTCCGGGTCCTTGGTCTTCTCCTTGGCAAATACGGCCAGCATCTTCTGCAGCATGGTCAGGTCGGCGCCGCCGGAGAAGCTGTCCTTTCCCGAGGTGATCACCGCGCCCTTGATGGCGGCGTCGGCCACCACCTGGTCGATGATCTTGTCGAGCTCGTTCATCACCTCTTCGGTGAAGACGTTCATCGAGCGGTCCGGCATGTTCCAGGTGACCAGCGCGATGCCGTCTGCGTCGGTGTCGACCGTGAAGTTTGTGTAAGTCATGTCTCTCTCCTTCCGGCCGAAATCAGACGCGTTCGATGATCGTTGCGGTGCCCATGCCGGCGCCGATGCAGAGCGTCACCAAAGCGGTGTTCAAATCGCGGCGCTCGAGCTCGTCCAGCACCGTGCCCAGGATCATCGCGCCGGTGGCACCGAGCGGATGGCCCATGGCGATGGCGCCGCCATTAACGTTGATCTTGTCGTGCGGGATGTCGAAGGCCTGCATGTAGCGCAGCACCACCGAGGCGAAGGCCTCGTTAAGCTCGAACAGGTCGATATCCGACAGCTTCATCTTGGCGCGCTTCAACAGCTTTTCGGTGACATCGACCGGGCCGGTCAGCATCAGCACCGGCTCGGAACCGATATTCGCGAAGGCGCGGATACGCGCGCGTGGCTTCAAGCCCATCGTTTTGCCGGCCTTCTTGGAGCCGAGCAGCACTGCGGCGGCACCGTCGACGATGCCCGACGAATTGCCGGCATGGTGGACGTGATTGACCTCTTCGACTTCCGGATGCTTCTGCACGGCGACCGCGTCGAAGCCGCCCATTTCGCCAGGCATGACGAAGGACGGGTTGAGCGAGGCCAGCGACTGCATGTCGGTCGACGGCCGCATATGCTCGTCATGATCGAGGATGGTGAGGCCGTTCTGGTCCTTGATCGGTATGACGGAGTTCTTGAAACGGCCATCGGCCCAGGCCTTGCCCGCACGCTTCTGGCTCTCGACCGCATAGGCATCGACGTCGTCGCGCGAAAAACCGTATTTGGTGGCGATCAGGTCGGCCGAAATGCCTTGCGGCACGAACCAGCCGGGCAGGCCGACGGACGGGTCCATGAACCACGCGCCGCCCGAGGCGCCCATGCCGACGCGCGACATCGATTCCACGCCGCCTGCAATGACGATCTCGTCGGCGCCTTGAGCGATCTTGGCGGCGCCGAAATTGATGGCGTCGAGGCCTGAGGCGCAGAAGCGCGAGATCTGCATGCCCGGCGCCTTGTTATCGTAGCCGGCCTCGAAGGCGGCGGCACGCGGAATGACGGAGCCGGCTTCGCCGACCGGATCGACGCAGCCGAAGATGATGTCGTCGACGTTTGCAGTGTCGAGGCCGTTGCGGTCGCGCAACGCTTCAAGCGTCCTGGCCGCAAGCCGCACCGCCGGCACCTCGTGCAGCGAGCCATCCTTCTTGCCCTTGCCGCGCGGTGTGCGCACGGCGTCATAGACATAAGCTTCAGCCATTTGCTTGCTCCTTGCTTTGCCGACGTCGCTCTCAGAGAGAGCGGCCGATCAGCAATTTCATGATCTCGTTGGTGCCGCCGTAGATGCGCTGGACGCGGGCGTCGCGGAACATGCGGGCGATCGGATATTCATTCATGTAGCCATAGCCGCCATGCAATTGAAGGCATTCGTCGACGACTTTTCCCTGCAGGTCCGAGAGCCAGTATTTCGCCATCGACGCCGTCACCGGATCCAGCCCGCCATTGATGTGGCGGGTGACGCAATCATTGTAGAAGACGCGGCCGATGGTGGCCTCGGTCTTCAGTTCGGCGAGCTTGAACTGGGTGTTCTGGAACTCGATGATCGCTTTGCCGAAGGCCTTGCGGTCCTTGACGTAGTCGATGGTCAGAGCAAGCGCGCGCTCGATCATGGCGATCGCGCCGGTGCCGATCTGCAGGCGCTCCTGCGGCAATTGCTGCATCAGCTGGATGAAGCCCTGTCCCTCTTCGTGGCCAAGCAGGTTCGAGGTCGGCACGCGCAGATCATTGAAGAACAGCTCCGACGTGTCGTTGGCCTTCAGGCCGATCTTGTCGAGGTTGCGGCCGCGTTCGAAGCCTTCGGCCTCGTCGGCCTCGACGACGATCAGCGAGGTGCCCTTGGCGCCTTTGGCCGGATCGGTCTTGGTGACGACGATGATGAAATTGGCCAGTTGGCCATTGGTGATGAAGGTTTTCGAGCCGTTGATCTTGTACTGGTTGCCGTCCTTCTCGGCGCGCGTCTTGACGCCTTGCAGGTCGGAGCCGGCGCCCGGCTCGGTCATGGCGATGGCGCCGATCAGTTCGCCGGTTGCCAGCTTCGGCAGCCATTTCTTCTTCTGCTCCTCGGAGCCGTAATGAAGGATGTAAGGGGCAACGATCGCATTGTGCAGGCCGATGCCGAAACCGTCGACGCCGACATGGCCGATCGCCTCGATGATGGCGCTCTCATGCGCGAAGGTGCCGCCGGAGCCGCCATATTCCTCCGGCATCGAGGCGCAGAGCAGGCCGGCGGAACCTGCCTTGCGCCAGCTCTCGCGGTCGACCATCTCGTTCTTCTCGAACTCGTCGTAGCGCGGCGCGATCTCTTCCGACATGAAGCGATGCGCCATGTCGTAGAGCATGCCGACTTCGTCCGCCGCCCAGGCGGGCTTCGGCAAGGAGAGCACTTCGGCTGGATTTGTCATGCCGTTTCTCCCGCGCCAACGTCCCCCTCCCCCTCGAGGGGAGGGTGGCCGCGAAGCGGTCGGGTGGGGTCGCCGATGACGTGCTCGACCTTATCTTCGGAATTGACGCGGGTTTGGGGCATTGCGATCATCTCCTACCAAAGCGCCAACCAGCCGGCGCACTGCACGCAAGGACCCCTCCCGGCCCTTCGGGCCACCCTCCCCTCAAGGGGGAGGGGGACGCCAGCCATTTCTAGAACGCTTCCGCAGGCAGCGCCATTAGCGTGTCCGCACCACTGGAAATGCGGGCGAGATGTGCCGATGTCTCGGGCATGATCCGCTCCATGAAGAAGCGCGCCGTCACCACCTTGTTGTCGTAGAAAGCCCCATTTTCGTGGACAGATTGGGAGCCATTGGCGCCGGTCTTGCCGAGCGCGGCCTTGGCCATCTGCGCCCACATGTAGCCGAGCGCCACAAGGCCAAAGAGATGCATGTAGTCGGTGGATGCGGCGCCGGCATTGTCGGGCTTGGCCATGCCGTTCTGCACCAGCCACATCGTCGCCGCCTGCAGATCGTTGAGGCCCTTCTTCAACGCCTTGGTGAACGGCGCCAGCTTCTCGTCGGCACGGTTCTCCTCGCAGAACTCGCCGACGTCCTTGAAGAAAGCCTGCACTGCGCGGCCGCCATTCAGGCCAAGCTTGCGGCCGACAAGGTCGAGCGCCTGGATGCCGTTGGCGCCTTCATAGATCATGGCGATGCGGGCATCGCGCACGAATTGGCTCATGCCGTGTTCTTCGATATAGCCGTGGCCGCCGAACACCTGCTGCGCCATGACGGCATGGTCGAAGCCCTTGTCGGTGAGCACGCCCTTGATCACCGGCGTCAGCAGGCCTGTATAGTCGTCGGCCGCCTGGCGATCCTTGTCGTCGGCGGAGCGGTGGGCGATGTCGGACTTGATCGCCGTCCACAGCGCCAGCGCGCGGCCGGCCTCGTTGAAGGCCTTCATGGTCATCAGCGAGCGGCGGATGTCGGGATGGACGATGATCGGATCGGCTTGTCTGTCCGGCACCTTGGCGCCCGACAGCGAGCGGCCCTGCAGCCGGTCCTTGGCGTAGGAGACCGCGTTCTGGTAGGCGATCTCGGACAGCGACAGGCCCTGCAGGCCGACGCCGAGGCGGGCTTCGTTCATCATCGTGAACATCGCCTTCAGGCCGCCATTGGCCTCACCGAGCAGCGTGCCTTCGGCCTCGTCATAATTCATGACGCAAGTCGAATTGCCGTGTATGCCCATCTTCTCCTCGATCGACCCGCAGGAGAGCGTGTTCTTCTCGCCCGGATTGCCCGAGGCATCGAGCTTCAGCTTTGGCACGATGAACAGCGAGATCCCCTTCACGCCTGCCGGCGCACCTTCGATGCGGGCCAACACGAGATGGACGATGTTTTCCGACATGTCGTGCTCGCCGGCCGAGATGAAGATCTTCTGGCCTGAGATCTTGTAGGTGCCGTTGCCGTTCGGCACCGCCTTGGTGCGCAGCAGGCCGAGATCGGTGCCGCAATGCGGCTCGGTCAGGTTCATGGTACCGGTCCAGGACCCCTCGACCAGCTTCGGCAGCCATGTCGCCTTCTGCTCGTCGGTACCGTGTGTGATGATCGCAGCGATAGCGCCTTGAGTCAGGCCGGGATACATCATCAGCGCCATGTTGGCCGAAACCATGTATTCGGCAACCGCGGTGTGCACGGCATAGGGCAGCCCCTGGCCGCCGAACTCGACGGGCGCCGCCAGTCCCATCCAGCCGCCTTCGCGATACTGGTCGTAGGCTTCCTTGAAGCCCTTCGGCGTAATCACCGAGCCGTCCTCATGGCGCACGCAGCCTTCGATGTCACCGACGCGGTTCAGAGGATGCATAACGTTTTCGGCAAGCTTGGCGCCTTCGGCGAGGATCGCCTCGACAACGTCGGGCGTCGCGTCGGCAAATCCGGGAAGGTTAGAGTAGCGCTGATAACCCAGCACCTCGTTGAGCACGAACAGCGTGTCCTGGACCGGCGCCCTGTAGATCGGCATGTGTTTCCTCCACCATGCGGGTCTTGGCCGCGAGATCGGGCCCCGAAACATGAGGTTGGGGCGGCATGCGGGCCAATGTTGAAAGCGGGATAGCAAAAATTGACGTTTGCGTAAACGTCAATTTTGTCGCCGGGACAAAATTTACCTATGCCAGCCTATCGGCACGAGCGGTGCATGGCTTTGTGCAAAGCGAGGGGGGTCAAACAAAAAGAGCCGCGCGGGCGGGCGCGCGGCTCTTAAGTTCAAAGCTTTCGCCGGGAGCTGCGGAGCAAAATCAGCTGGCGGCGCTGGCCGGGGCCGAACGCTCGGACAGCATCTGGCGCACGGCCGACATCGAGCCGCTCAACTCGTTGATGGCGTCGTCGATCAGCGCGCGCTGCTTCTGCAGGCGGGCAAGCTGCTTCTCCGACTTGTCGAGAGCCAGCCGCAGCTGCTTGGTGTTGGATCCCGTCGGATCGTAGAGATCCATCATCTGCTTGACGTCGCGTAGCGAGAACCCGACCTTGCGGCCGAGCAGGATCAGCTTCAGCCGCGCCTTGTCGCGACGCGTGTATAGCCGCGTCGCCCCATCCCGCTTTGGATTGAGCAGGCCCTTGTCTTCATAGAAACGCAGCGTGCGCAGCGTCACGCCGTATTTCTTGGCCATCTCGCCGATGCGCACGAGCTCCTCACTGGCTTCGGCAGACATATTGTTGGTGTTGGCCGCGGCTTCGCCGGGCGAAACAAGTTTCATAGTCACTGGCTTTCCCCTGTCGTGGCATCGCGGTCTCGGACCTTGCAACGCCTGAGTGGAAGCGGGGGCATGCTTCCAGTCGTGGTTTCAACTAATTCATCGCAAAAGGCACGAACGGCGCCCCTCTTACGTTTACGTCAATTCTATATCGATAGCCGCCGCATGACGCAAGGGCGTTCTGGGATTGCGAAACCTTATGCCGCACCCCCCGGCGCCGGGTCCGAACGGGCACCGCCTGTATTTCAGCAATGCCGTAACTTCTTAAGCTTGGTTAACACCTTGTTTACCACGATGGGTGAAATGTGCGGATGTCGGTCACCCGTGTTTATCCTGTAGCGAATTTTTCACGGTTTTTCGGAGAGCGGGCCTGGCCCGGGAAGCTCGTCTTCCGCCGCAGCAGTGCCGCGCGGCCGCCTTCGTTCCCGACAAGGACTTGGGAAACTGGCAGCAAGCCGGCCATTCTGAAAAACGGACGCATCGATGAACAGCAAGCGGTCCTATCTCGATACACTCAACGCCGGCAGGCCGCGCAGGCCGAACACCACACTTGATGAATTGAACCGCTCGCTGGAAACGCTGGAGCAGCGGCTGGAGCGCAAGCGCGAGGACGCCGCCGAGCGCTTCGATCCGCGCCGGCCCGCTCCGGAGCCGCGCTACGCAAGTGCCCAGCCCTACGCCCCGCCGCCGCGCTGGTACGAGGACCCGCAGCCCGCGCCGCGGCCGAAAAGCCCTGTGACGGCCGGCTTCGACCAGAACTATCAGGCGATCGCGCGCGACATCGACCGCGTGCGCGGCCAGGAAGACAGCGTCGCCGTGGTCGGCAAGATCGCCGGCGAATTGCGTGGCCTGCGCGAGGAACTGCGCCATCAGATGACGGCCGGCCTGCAGCGCGAATTCGCCGCGTTGCGCAAGGACATCGAACGGGCCTTCCAGGCGAGCAACCAATCGGGTGGTCAGGCAGGCGGCTTGCCCGGCAAGGGCAGCGCCGAACTCGGCGTCGAATTCGAGCGGCTGTCCGGCGCCATCCAGACGCTGGCCGAGAAGAGCGACGACCGAAGCGTCAACATGCTGCGGCTCGAGCTCGAGCAGGTAAAGACGGCGCTCGACACATTGGCGCGCGAGGAAAGCGTGCTGAAGGTCGACCGCCGCTGGGACGATTTCGACCGCCGCTGGAGCGCGTTCGAGGACCGTGTCGACGCCGACCAGCGCAACCGCGCCGACGGCCCCGGATTTTCGGCCCTGACCGACCGGCTCGAACAGATCAGCAATGCGGTCCACAATCTGCCGGAATCGCTGTCGCTGCGCTCGATGGAAGAAAAGGTCCGCACCCTTGCCGGCGCCGTCGATCATTTCGTCAGCCAGCAGAGCAACCGCGGCGGCGACACGCTTGGCCTGATCGACGAACGGCTTGATGAGATTTCGCGCGCCATCGTCGCCTCGACCGTCGCCGCACAGGCCAATTCCTTCGACCCCGAACCCTTTGAACGCATCGAGAAGCGGATCGCCTCGCTGGCGCAGCAGATCGAGGAAGTCGTGCAGGTTCGTCCGAGCGGCGAGGTTCTCGACCGTCTCAGCACGCTGTCGAACAGGGTCGACGAGCTTGCCGGCCGCGCCAATCTGCCGGAACAGGCGATGGAGCGCCTCGGCAAGCAGATCGCGATGATCGCCGACAAGATCGACCGCGCCCCGGCCATGCCCGACGCCGACTATATCTTCCAAGGTCTGGAACAGCGCTTCGACGTGCTGTCGGGCATGATGGAACGCCGGCAGGGCGACGCCATCGAACAGGGCAACATGCTGTTTCGCGATCTCGAGCGGCGGCTGGACGAGGTTGCCGACCGGCTGGACCAGCGCCAGCCGCAGGCTGACAGCGCCGGCATCATGGACGCCATCGACGCACGCTTCACCGCGCTCGCCCAACGCATGGAGACGCGCATTCCCGATCCTGCCAACGAGGCGGCGATCCGCGGCCTGGAAAGCCGGCTCGAAGACATTTCAAGCCGGCTGGAATCGTCGGCCGCGCAGGTCGCCGGCATCGATCCGGCACTGATCCGCAGCCTCGAGGCGCAGGTCTCCAGCCTATCGGCGCATCTGTCGAAGCCCGGCACGCCGCTGCCGGAATTCGAGGACATCAGCCCGCGCCTCAACGAAATCGAGAAGTCGCTGGCCGGAACCCGCGAATCCATCATGGGCGCGGCACGCGAAGCAGCCGAGAGCGCCGTGCGCTCGCTGGCAAATTCCAACGCCAACACCGCGGCCGTTACCGGCCTTGCTCAGGATCTGAAGACGCTGGAAGCGCTGACGCGCCGTTCGGACGAGCGCAATTCACGGACATTCGAGGCTATCCACGACACGTTGCTCAAGATCGTCGATCGTCTGGGCTCGCTGGAGACCAGCGAACCGGCCGAGGCGGTGAGCGAGCTTCTGGATGCCCAGGCCGAGCCGGCGCGGCGGGCCCGCGCTGCACGCGCCTCCAAGATTTCGGTGCAGGACGCGCCGTCGATGGATATCGACCAGCCGCTGCCGCTGACCGGAGACATGGCCGATCTCGACGGCCGCGCCGCCGCCATCATGCGCAGCGAGCCGGATATGCGCGCCGACCCGGGTACGCGTAGCGACCCGGTCATGGGCAGCGAACCCGTGCGGCGCTCGCCAGCCGCGGCTGCCGCGGCCGCTGCCCAGGCAGCGCTCGTTTCCGACAGGATTGCCGAGAAAGGCGAAGCCACGGCCAAGAAGTCGCTGTTCGGTGGATTTGCGCGCGCCTTCAGGGGCAAGAAGCCGGCTGACATGCCGCCGCTTGCCGGCTCGGGGCCCAATGTCGACATGCCGAGCGTCGATCTCGACGAGCCGCTCGATCCGAAGCTCGCCAACCGACCGTTGGAGCCGGGCTCCGGCGCGCCCGACCTCAACGCCATCATGAAGCGCGTGCGCGACGAGCGCGGCCCGCCGGTGCGCCAAAACTCCGGCGATGCGTCGAAATCCGACTTCATTGCCGCGGCCAGGCGCGCGGCGCAGGCCGCGGCCGCCGAGGCCGACGCGCTGAAACGCCAGTCCACCATGAAGGGCCCGGTCAAGGCGCTTCGTATCGGCGACCTGCTCAAGGCGCGGCGCAAGCCGATCCTGATGGGAGCGGTCGCGATCATGCTGGCGCTTGCCGGCCTCCAGTTGGGCAAGGCCTTCTTCGCCGACCCGGTCGAGGTCGCAAGCAACGATACAGCGCCGATCGTCGCCTCGCAGCCGGTCGAGACTGCCTCGGTCAACGCTGCCAGCCAACCCAAGGCAGAACAGCAGGTGGCCGTTCAGGACGTGCCGGCCCGGATCGTCAGGCAGGCGGAGCCCACGGAACCGGCAGCTGGCAATGATGCGCCAATGAATGCGGCCTCGGTCGCTGGGCCCGAAGTGCCGGCGGTGGAGCCCGCGCCAGCGCCGATGGCTTTGGCCGATCCGGCCCCCACGCCAAATGCAATGCTGCCGACCACCGCCACTGCGGAACCGGCGGCTGCCGACGCGCAGCCTGCGGCCGCCGTCATGGCGCCCTCGGCCTCGGATACGACGGCCTCGGATACTACCGGCGCCGTTCCGCCGGCTGATGCCGCGGTAGCACCTGTCGTGGCCAAGATAGACGTTCCGGCCGATGCAGGCCCGCAAGCCTTGCGCGACGCGGCTGCCGGCGGTGACGCCAAGGCGCTGTTCGAGCTCGGTTCGCGCTATGCTGAATCGCGCGGCGTCAAGGAAGACATGGCGGCAGCGGCCAAATGGTACGAAAAGTCGGCCGAGCTCGGCTTCGCGCCGGCGGAATACCGCATCGGCAATTTCTACGAGAAGGGCATCGGCGTCACGCGCGACGTCAAGAAGGCAAAGACCTTCTACCAGCTCGCCGCCGCGCAGGGTAATGCCAGCGCCATGCACAACCTGGCCGTTCTGTTTGCCATGGCTGCCGACGGCGTGACCGACAATGAATCGGCCGCGCACTGGTTTCAGGCGGCGGCCGATGTCGGCGTCAAGGACAGCCAGTTCAATCTCGGCATCCTGGCGGCAAAGGGCGTCGGCATGAAGCAGAGCCTGGAGGAATCCTACAAATGGTTCGCGCTCGTCGCCAAGACCGGCGACAAGGATGCGGCTGCAAAGCGCGACGAGGTCGCCACTGCGCTGCGCCCCGAACAGCTGGAGCGGGCGCGCGCCGCCGCGGAACTGTGGAAGCCGAAGCCGCTCGACCCGGCGTCCAACTCGGCCGACATTCCTGAATCCTGGCAGGAAGGCACGCCGCAGACCACCGCCAGCGTTGACATGAAGAAGGCGGTCAAGAACATCCAGCTCATCCTCAACAAGAACGGCTACGATGCCGGCGGCGCCGATGGCGTGATGGGCGGCAAGACCAAGACCGCAATCATGGCTTTCCAGACCGACAACAAGATGCAGGCGACCGGCGAAATCGACGAAAAGCTGGTGAAGGCGCTGCTGGCGCACAAATAACGGCAGATGCGTCGCTAACGCGACGCCCTTGCCATACATTTGCCTGTTAACTGCTTGAGATGTTTTTTGTTTCGGTAGGGCGGCGGGGTTTGATCCCACTGCCCCGGCGGTGCAAGAAAGAATTGGCTTTTCGGTGCGACAATGCCCTGGAATGGCTGCAATCGCCGACAGGCAAACTGATCGAGACTGACGGGTGGGCATCTATCTCCCGATCGCGGAAATTTCCGTCAACGTCTTCGTGCTGCTGGCAATGGGCGCGGCGGTGGGTTTCCTGTCGGGCATGTTCGGGGTCGGTGGCGGCTTTCTGATCACGCCGCTCTTGATCTTCTACAACATCCCGCCGGCAATCGCCGTTGCTACCGGCGCCAACCAGGTTATCGCCTCCTCCTTCTCCGGCGCGCTGTCGCACATGAAGCGCGGCACGCTCGACTTCAAGCTCGGCGGGGTGCTGCTGGCCGGCGGCATCGTCGGCTCGACCGGTGGTATCTTTGTCTTTGCCTTCCTGCGCCGGCTCGGCCAACTCGATTTGTTCATTTCGCTGCTCTACGTCGTGCTGCTCGGCACCGTCGGCGGGCTGATGCTGGTCGAGAGCGTCAATGCGCTGCGCGCCACGCGCAGCGGTGCGGCGCCGGTCTTGAAGAAATCCGGCCAGCACAACTGGATCCACCGGCTGCCGCTGAAGATGCGCTTCAGGGCCTCGAAGCTGTTCGTCAGCGTCATTCCGGTGCTGGGGCTCGGCGCCGGCATCGGCTTCCTGTCGTCGATCATGGGTGTCGGCGGCGGCTTCATCATGGTGCCGGCGCTGATCTATCTCTTGAAAGTGCCGACCAACGTCGTCATCGGCACCTCGCTGTTCCAGATCATTTTCACCTCGGCCTACACCACGCTTGTCCACGCCACCACCAACCAGACGGTCGACGTCATGCTTGCCTTCCTGCTGATGGCGGGCGGCGTTGCCGGCGCGCAATATGGCGCCAAGGCAGGACAGAAGCTGCGCGGCGAACAGCTCAGGGCACTGCTGGCGCTGCTGGTGCTGGCGGTCGCGATCCGGCTTGCCATCGATCTCTTCGTCACGCCGCCAAACCTCTATTCGCTGACCGCCGTGGGCCTGAACTGATGCTGCGGTGGGGGATTTTTTCGGCCGCCGTTTTGCTTTTCGCCCTCGCTCTGCCGGCGGCAGCGCAATCGCCGAACCCCTTGCCGGAAGGCATCCAGATCGGTCTCTCCACCGACGCGGTGTCGATCACCGCCGGCTTTTCCGGCGCCGACCTGACCATTTTCGGTTCGCTGGAAAACCCCGACCCGCTGGTCGCGCGGCAGGGGCGCTATGACGTCATCGTCGTGCTCGAAGGGCCGCCGCGGCCGGTTGTGGTGCGCCGCAAGGACCGGGTGCTCGGCGTCTGGGTCAACCTGGAATCGGAGACCTTCGAGAACGTGCCGGTCTCCTACTCCGTCGCCACGACACGGCCGCTGCAGGACATCACTGAACCCAACAGCTACAAGCAGCTGTCGCTCGGCGCCTCCAACCTTTACATGCAACCGGCCGACGTAACCGACAGTCCGGCGACGATCGAGGAATTCACCGTGGCGCTGCGCGATCGCAAGGCGGCGACCGGCCTCTACAGCGAGAATGTCGGCGGCGTGCAGTTCCTGTCGCAGAACCTGTTTCGCGCCACGGTGCGGCTGGCGCCCAACGTCCCGGTTGGAACGCATAAAGCCCGCGCGTTCCTGTTCAAGAGCGGCCTGTTCCTCAAGGAAAGCTCGGCCCAGCTCGAAATCCGCAAATCGGGTTTCGAACAGTCGATCTTCCGCGTCGCGCATGATTACTCCTTTCTCTACGGCGTCTTCTCCGTGTCGCTGGCCATGATCACGGGATGGCTCGGCAGGCTGATTTTCCGCAGGGATTGACGCGCAGGACCCATTTCCGGGGAAAAGGGGTTCCCCTTTTCTCAGTCTTGCGATAGACCGCCGCCTCCCAACCCTCGGGTAACACGCACAATCATTCGGCAGAGCGGTCAGGCCTCTGGACGGCGCGCGCCTTGCGGACGCCTGCCACAGCGACGACCCAATGACAGGAGGCTGCAATGCACCAGGCATTTGGCGGCATCGATTTCGGCACGTCCAATTCTACGGTGGGCGTGATCCGCAACGGCCAGGCACGGCTGGTGGCGCTGGAAGGTGAACAGCCGACATTGCCAAGCGCGGTTTTCTTCAACTTCGAGGACGGTCACACCTATTTCGGCCGCCGCGCCATTGCCGACTACACCGATGCCATCGAAGGCCGGCTGATGCGGTCGCTGAAGAGCGTGCTCGGCAGTTCGCTGGCGCATAAGAAGACGCGGATCAAGGCCCGGCAGATCGGTTTCATCGACATTGTCGGCATGTTCGTCGGCCATTTGAAGAAGCGGCTTGAGGAAGATGCCGGCGCTCCGGTGGAGAACGTTGTGCTCGGCCGGCCGGTGCAATTTGTCGACGACGATGTGGAAGCCGATGCCAAGGCGCAAAGCGAGCTTGAAAAGGCGGCGCGCGCGCAAGGCTTCAAGCACATCGCCTTCCAGTTCGAACCGATCGCGGCAGCGCTCGACTATGAGCAGGACGTGAAGCGCGAGGAACTGGCGTTGATCGTCGACATGGGCGGCGGCACGTCCGACTTCTCGATCGTGCGCGTTTCGCCGCAACGCGCCCGCTCACGCGACCGCAAGGACGATATCCTGGCCAACCGCGGCATCCATATCGGCGGCACCGATTTCGACCGGCTGCTCAGCATTGCCCATGTCATGCCCAAGCTCGGCTACCTGACGCCCACAAAAGACGGCAAGCGCAACCTGCCGGCGAGCTATTTCATTGATCTCGCGACGTGGCAGCGCATCAACCTCGTCTATACTGCCAAGGCGATGACGCATCTGAGGCAAACCCGCTTCGAGGCCGTCCGCGCCGACCTTGTCGACCGCTTCATCCATATTGTCGAGCACCGTTACGGCCATGCGCTGGCCGGCCTCGTCGAACGAGCCAAGATCGCGCTGGCGGATCAGGCTTCGGCCGATGTAACGGTGGCGCTGCCCGGCGCGCATTTCGCCGCCGAGATCTCGCGGACCGGCCTGGAAGAGACCATCGCCGCCGACATCGAGCGGGTATCCGCTACGGTGCGGCAGACGATTGCCGATGCCGGCATAACGGCGTCTGCGATCACCGCCGTATTCCTCACCGGCGGTTCGACCGCGATCCCGCTGGCACGGCGTGAAATCCTGTCGCTGGTGCCGCAAGCGGCTGTTGTCGAGGGCGACATGTTCGGTTCGGTCGGCCTTGGCCTGGCGCTGGATGCGCAGCGGAAGTTCGCCTGATCGCTTACGCCGGATTGCTGACGGCCTCAGCGCCTAGATGCGCCTTGAGCGCCATCTGGGCGAGGCTTGCCTGGCGGTCGCGATGGGTGATCATGGCGAAGTCGCGCTTCGGCAGTTCGAGCGGCACCGACCGGAGACTGCCCTCGGCGACGGCGCGTCCGACGACGAGGTCCGAGATGATGGTGGCGCCGGCGCCGGCCTCGACCGCCTGGCGAACCGCCTCGTTGCTCGGCAGCACCAGAAATATCTGCAGGTCGCCAAGCGATATCCCCTCGCGGCGGGCCAGGTCCTCCAGCACCTCGCGCGTGCCCGAACCACCCTCACGGATGATCCAGCGCAGCCCTCTGATATCCGGGCGGCCCGGCGCGATCTCGGCGATTTCGGGATGCGAGGCGGCGACGACCAGCATCAACCTGTCGACGTCGACCTTGGTGCGGCGGAGGATGTCTGATTCGGTGCGCCCCTCGACCAGACCGAGATCGGCGGTGCCGTCGAGCACATTGGCCTCGACCTGCCTGGTGTTGCCGATGCTGACGCTTAAGCGCACCGCCGGGTAGGCTTCATGGAAAGAGGCCAGCCTGCGCGGCAGCCAGTAGCTGGCGATGGTCAGGCTGGCGGCGATCGACAGGCTGCCGGCGACCGTCTGCGAGACATGCTCCAGCACATTTCGGGCGGCGGCGGCGCGTTCCAGCACCGCCTTGGCCTCGGGCAGGAAACGGTGGCCGGTCTGAGCCAGCTCGATGTTGCGGCCGACACGGTTGAACAGATGAACGCCATGCTGCTCTTCCAAAGCGCGGATGGCCGCCGACGCCGCCGACTGGGAGATGCCCAAAAGCTCCGCCGCCTTGGTCATATGGCCGCGTTCGGCAACGGCAACGAAAATGCGCAACTGGTCCAGCGTCATGTGTGCATTAAGAACCAATTCCGATCGAATTTACAAGAACAACTGATTAGACGGATCGATAGCTTTATTCTACTTTTTCAGTCGAAGTTAGAAAAAATTCGCCAACAAATCGCGGCCAACAAAATGATCGGGCGGTTCAGATCCCTTTTTGCGCATTGGACCCGTGGCCTCAGGCGGCGGCTGGCCGGCGATCGATATCATCCTGAAGAACACTATATGCGTGGCCCCGGACCGAAGACGCGGGCCAAATTCGCAGGTAGCAAAAGCACGCCGGCATCATGAACCCAGCTGCGCCGCGCGGAGCCAATTCCGCACCGTCGCAACGGCCGCTTGGCGATACACGCGCGCCTGATGAAGGCGACGGCGTCGACACCTCGCCCGCTATCTCCGACAGCATCGCCAAGACCACCTGTTATATGTGCGCCTGCCGGTGCGGCATCGACGTCCACATCAAGGACGGCAAGGTGCGCTACATCAACGGCAACAAGGACCATCCGGTTAACCGCGGCGTGATCTGCGGCAAGGGCAGCTCCGGCATCATGCAGCACTACAGCCCGGCGCGGCTGAAGAAGCCGCTGTTGCGCAGCGGCCTGCGCGGCTCGGGCGAATTCCGCGAGATCGAGTGGGAGGAAGCGTTTTCGATTGCGACCGGGCGGCTATCGAATATCCGCCGGGCCGATCCGAAAAAGCTCGCCTTCTTCACCGGGCGCGACCAGTCGCAGTCGCTGACCGGCTGGTGGGCGAGCCAGTTCGGCACGCCGAACTTCGCCGCCCATGGCGGCTTCTGCTCGGTCAACATGGCGGCCGGCGGGCTCTACACGATCGGCGGCTCGTTCTGGGAGTTCGGCGAGCCGGACTGGGACAATACGAAATACTTCATGCTGTTCGGCGTCGCCGAGGACCATGATTCCAACCCGATCAAGATCGGCTTGGGTAAACTCAAGGCGCGCGGCGCCAAGGTGGTGTCGATCAACCCCTGCCGCACCGGCTACAACGCCATTGCCGACGACTGGATCGGGATCCGGCCCGGCACCGACGGCCTCTTCGTCTTCGCCCTAATCCATGAACTGCTGAAGGCAGGCCGCATCGATCTCGATTATCTGCTCCGCTACACCAACGCCCATGTGCTGGTCATCCAGGAGCCGGGCACGGTCGATGACGGGCTATTCCTGCGCGACAGCGACAACAATCTTCTCGCGTGGGACAGAGTGGCGAAGACAACCGTCAACGCAGCCGATGCCGATGCGAAGCCGGCGCTGACCGGCAGCTTCACGTTCGCCGGTCGCCGCTGCGTGCCGGTGTTCCAGCTTATCGCCGACCGTTACATGGACTACAGCTACGCACCCGATGTGGTCGCGGCACGATGCGGCATTCCGGCCGACACCATCCGGCGGATCGCTGCCGAACTCGCCCACGTCGCCTTCGAACAGACGATCGAACTGCCGGTTGCGTGGACCGACTGGGCCGGACGGCGGCACGAGACGATCAAGGGACGGCCGGTGTCGATGCATGCCATGCGCGGCATCTCGGCCCACTCCAACGGCTTTCACTCCTGCCGTGCCATCCACCTGCTGCAGGTGCTGCTCGGCACGGTGGACGTGCCCGGCGGCTTCCGTTTCAAGCCGCCCTACCCGCGCTCGGCGCCGCCGGGACCGAAGCCGGCCGGCAAGGTGGTCAAGCCGATGACGCCGCTGGACGGTATGCCGCTCGGCTTCGTCTGCGGGCCGGACGATCTCCTGGTCGACGAGGCCGGCACGCCTTTGCGCATCGACAAGGCTTATTCCTGGGATGCGCCGCTCGCCGCGCATGGGCTGATGCATACGGTCATCCGAAATGCGTGGGCCGGTGACCCGTACCCGATCGACACGCTGATGATGTACATGTCGAACATGGCGTGGAATTCCTCGATGAACACCGTCGAGACCATTGCCATGCTCACCGACCATGACGAAGCGGGTAACTACAAGATCCCCTTCATCATCTATTCCGACGCCTATTATTCCGAGACGGTGCCGTTCGCCGACCTGGTGCTGCCCGACACCACCTATCTCGAACGTCACGACTGCATCAGCCTGCTCGACCGGCCGATCAGCCATGCCGACGGGCCGGGCGACGCGATCCGCCATCCGGTGGTCGAACCGGACCGAGATGTCAGGCCGTTCCAATCGGTGCTGATCGAACTTGGCGCTCGGCTTGGCCTGCCCGGCTTCGTCGAGGACGATGGCTCGGCCAGATATGCCGACTATGCCGACTACATCGTCAATCACGAACGCACGCCGGGCATCGGCCCGCTGGCCGGCTGGCGCGGCAAGGACGGCACTTCCGTCGGCAAGGGCGAAGTCAATCCCGACCAGTTGCAGCGCTACATCGGCAATGGCGGCTTCTGGCACCAGGATTTTGCTGAGGACCAGCGCTATTACAAGATGGCCAACCGCTCCTATCTCGACTTCGCAGAGCAGATGGGGTTCATCCCCAAGGCCGAGCCGATCGTGTTCCAGCTCTATTGCGAACCGATGCAGCGCTTTCGCCTCGCCGCGCGCGGTCATGGTCGCGTCCAGCCGCCCGAGAGCGAACGCCGGCGCATCGAGACCTATATGGATCCGCTGCCGTTCTGGTTTACGCCGTTCGAAGAGGCCGCGGTCGATCCGCAGAAATACCCGCTGCATGCGCTGACGCAGCGGCCTATGCACATGTATCATTCCTGGGGCTCGCAGAATGCGTGGCTGCGGCAAATCACCAGCCAGAACCGCCTGTTCGTGCACCACAAGACCGCGGCAGTTCTCGACCTGGCCGACGACGACTGGGTGTGGATCGAAAGCATCAACGGCCGGGTGAAGGGGCAGATCAAGCTGGTCGACGGCGTCAATGCGGATACGGTCTGGACATGGAACGCCATCGGCAAAAGGCGCGGCGCCTGGGGGCTGAAGGACAACGCCGCCGAGAGCAATCGCGGCTTCCTGCTCAACCACATCATCGGCGACCAGACCTCGGCCGATGCGAACGGTAAACGCTATTCGAATTCCGATCCGGTCACCGGCCAGGCGGCGTGGTTCGATCTCAGGGTTCGCATCGTCAAATGCGCCTCCGAAGAAGCCGGCTTCACCGAGCCGCAATTCGAGCGCTTCAGCCAGCCGCCAAATGTCGAGCCATCGCCCGACATCCTTCGCTTCGGCGCCGAGTTCCGCGTCCATAGGGAAGCTGTGGAATGACCTGCCTTCCCGCCCATACAGACAAGAAGCTTGGCCTGGTCATCGACCTCGACACCTGCGTCGGCTGCCAGGCCTGCGTCACCGCCTGCAAGGAGTGGAACACCGGCGGCCACATGGCGCCGCTGACCGACATCGACCCCTATGGCGGCCATGTCGACGGCGTCTGGTTCAACCGCGTGCACAGCTACGAGCACACGACCGAGGCGGGCGGGCGCACGGTCAACTTTCCGCGCTCCTGCCTGCATTGCGAGACGCCTGCCTGCGTCACTGTCTGCCCGACCGGCGCGTCCTACAAGCGGGCGTCGGACGGCATCGTGCTGATCGACGAAAGCAAATGCATCGGCTGCAAACTGTGCAGCTGGGCCTGCCCCTATGGCGCGCGCGAATTCGATACCGACGTCGGCGTGATGAAGAAATGCACGCTGTGCGTCGACCGCATCTACAACGACAATCTGGCCGAGGAAGACCGCGTGCCGGCCTGCGTTGCCGCCTGCCCGACCAGCGCCCGGCATTTCGGCGACCTCGGCGATCCCACCTCGGCGGTATCGCAACTGGTGGCGGAGCGTGGCGGCGTCGACCTGATGCCGGAGATGGGTTACAAGCCGACCAACAAATATCTGCCGCCGCGCGCCCAGCGCGCCGCATCGGTGCCGGCGCCAAGGCTTGAGCCAGTCACGGTCGAAGGCGGTTTTCTTGGCTGGATCGACCGCATGCTTTCGAGCTGACCAATGCATCCAGCCTTTTCCGTCGTTTTCTTCACCACTGCCACAGGAGCGGGCTATGGACTGCTGGCGCTGCTCGGCGTGCTTGGCGGACTGGGTTTTATCCCGGCCCATTTCTGGCTCGGCCTTATCGGCATGGGGCTGGCGCTTGGCCTGATTGCCGCCGGCCTTTTGTCGTCGACCGGCCATCTCGGCCGGCCCGAACGCGCCTGGCGCGCCTTTTCGCAATGGCGTAGCTCCTGGCTGTCACGCGAGGGTGTATCGTCGGTCGCAACCTTCATTCCCGCCGGGCTGTTCGGCATCGGCTGGGTGTTTTTTGGCCGCACCGGAGGCTGGATGGCCATCGCCGGGCTTCTCGCAACTATCGGCGCAATCGTCACCGTCTGCACCACCGGCATGATCTATGCCTCGCTGAAGCCGATCGCGCAGTGGCATAGCCCGTATACGCTGCCGGGCTATCTCATCTTTTCGGCGATGACCGGCAGCGTGCTGTTGAACGCGCTGCTGCAGGCTTTCGCCATCGGCTCGACCGCCGTTGCGGTAGCCGCTCTGCTGCTGACCTTGCTCGGCTGGGGCTGGAAGCTGGCGACGTGGCGATACAATGACGCGCTGGAGATTGCGAGCACCGCCAACACGGCAACGGGGCTCGCCGGGGGTACAGTGCGCTCACTGGAATGGCCGCACACCGAAGAGAACTACCTGCTCAAGGAAATGGGCTTTCGCATCGCGCGCAAGCACGGCGCCAGGCTGCGTCGTATCACGCAGGTGCTGGCTTTCGCCTTGCCTGCCCTGCTGCTTGCTGTTCTGTTCGCTTTGCCCTGGCCGTTCGCAGCGGTGCTGTCGGTGCTTGCGGCAATCGTCCAGTTTGCCGGCATGCTGGTCGAGCGCTGGCTGTTCTTCGCCGAGGCGAAGCACACCGTCACTCTCTATTACGGCCGGTGAGCCGTCAGGCGGCTCGCGCTTCTGGCGCGACGGGCAAATCCTTAAGGAGGATTTCGATCGCGGCATCGACAACAGCTGTCCTGCGGTCGTGCGCGTAAAGGCCGTATTGGACCGTGAGCGGCTCGGGCAGACCGGCTGACGTCTTCAGCACCCGCATCGAAGCGGTGCGCACCGATTCGGGCGGAAGCAGTCCAACGCCCAATCCGTTCTCGATCGCCGCCTGAAGGCCGGTGACGCTCTGGCAGGACAAGGCGATCCTGTGCTGCCGGCCGGCGGCAACCAGCGCCTCTATCATACGCCTGCGCCAAGGGCAGGTTGCGCCAAAGGCGACGAGATCGAGCGGCCGGTCATGATCCAGCACATAGTCCTGGGCACAGACCCACTGCAGTTCGACATTCCATGTCCTCAGGGCATCGGCTGTTACGACGGATGTCGGGGCAATCATGACATCCAGCGCGTCCTCGCTCCATAGCCGTCCGAGCGAGACGCTGTGCTCGACCATCGCGCCAAGGCTGATGTCGGGATAGGTGCGATGCAGCCGCCCGAGCGCGGCCGAAAGCGCTGCCGTCGTGACGTCCTCGGCGAGACCGATTCGCACGCCGCCGCCTATGCCGGTCTGTTGCAGACGCGCCACCGCTTCATCGCCGAGAGCCAGGATGCGGGTGGCGTATCCCAGAAAGAGCTCTCCCGCCGCAGTCGGTACGACACCGCGGCCGGTGCGCTGGAACAAGTGCCGTTGGAGCAGGCCCTCCAGCCGGCGCATCTGCATGCTCAGCGCCGATTGGGTCTTACCGGTCTGCGCGGCGACCCTGCTCAGGCTACCCTGCCGGCAGACCGCGACATAGGTGCGGAGAAGGTCGAGGCCGATCTGTTCAGATATCATTTTGTTTGAACTCTGATGTCACCGGTATCAGTCTACAATGATATCCCGCCACGCGCTATCTCACACTCAAGGGAACAGCGCAGGGAAGAAAACCATGAAAGCGATCCGTGTTCACCGCCATGGCGGGCCAGATGTGCTCGCCTACGAAGATGTCGACATCGGCCAGCCCGGACCGGGCGAGGTGCGCGTGCGCAACCGGGCGGTCGGTCTCAATTTCGTCGACATCTATTTTCGCACCGGCGAATACGCGCCGCCCGCTCTGCCATTCATTCTCGGCAATGAAGGCGCCGGCGAAATCGTCGCCGTCGGTGAAGGCGTCAGCGGCTTCGCGCTTGGCGACCGAGTCGCCTATGTCGAGACCCTCGGCGCCTATGCCGAAGAACGCATCGTGCCGGCGCATTTCGTCGTGCATCTGCCCGACTCCATCGATTTCGAGACGGGCGCGGCCATGATGCTGAAGGGGCTGACGGCGCAATATCTGCTGCGTCGCACGTTTCGCGTCGAGGCGGGCCATACCATCCTGGTGCATGCCGCGGCGGGCGGCGTCGGCCTCATCCTGACGCAATGGGCCAAACATCTCGGCGCGACCGTCATCGGCACGGTCGGTTCACCCGAAAAGTCCGAAGTTGCGCGCGCCAATGGCTGCGACCATGTCATTGAATACAGCAAAGAGAATTTCGCCGCACGGGTGAAAGAGGTCACCAACGGCGAAGGCTGCCACGTCGTCTATGACGGCGTCGGCAACGCGACCTTCCCCGCCTCGCTCGACTGCCTGCGGCCGTTCGGCACCTTCGTCAGCTACGGCACAGCGTCGGGGTCGATCCGGCCATTCGACATCATGCTTTTGATGCAAAAGGGTTCGCTGTTCGCCACCTGGCAGTTGCTGTTCCATCATCTCGCCAGGCGTGAGGACGTTGTCGCCATGAGCGAGGATCTGTTCAGCGTCGTCCTCAGCGGCGCAGTGAAAATCCCGGTGCACACAAGCATGCCGCTTGCCGAAGTGGCGGAGGCGCATCGCCGGCTCGAAGCACGGCAGACGACAGGCGCAACCGTGCTTATACCGTAGAAACTTAGCCCGGCCGCAGCATCGAACCGGAAATGGCGAAGATGCGCGCGGCGCCCATCATATAGGCTATCAACGCCTCGCGGCGGAACAGCCCGGCATAGGCGCGGTCGAGCACGTTGAGCGAACCGGTATAGGCGCCGAAGGCCGGCATGATCATGCGGCCGCCATCGCCGGCAAAGCAGCGCCGCCGAACCGAGCGGCCCTGCTGGACGATGCGGGCGCAAGGGTGAAGATGGCCGGCAACTTCGCCCTCGGTTCTTACCTTCGACGGCTCGTGGCGGAACAGCAGCGAGCCGATGGCGAGTTCGCGCACCGTCTCGCCGGGCAAATCCGCCGGCGCTTCCGGGTCATGGTTGCCGGCGACCCAGAACCAGTCGCGGCCGGCCATCAGCGCTTCCAGCCGCTCGCGAAAACTCGCATGCATGCGCTCGGCACCGCCGCCGTCGTGGAAGGAGTCGCCCAGGCTAATGACCATCGCCGGCTGGTAGTCGGCGATCACCGCTTGCAGCCGCAGCAGAGTGGCGCCGGTGTCATAGGGCGGGATCAGCGCGCCGCGCCTGGCGAAGGACGAGCCTTTTTCCAGATGCAGGTCAGAGACCGCAAGCAGCCGCAGATCAGGGAAATAGAGCACGCCGCGCGAATCACAGACCGCGCGCTCGCCGGCGATGCCGACAAAGTCGGCCTCGGCGATCAGCGATGCCCGCGCCAGCGAAAAATTCATTCCTCAACCATCCCAGGGCCCATGGCTTCCTCGACCAAAGTCGCGGCATCCATCAGCAGCGTTTCGTCGGCCTCGCCGTTCACCGGCATCTTGCCGATTTCGAGCATGATCGGCACGGCCAGCGGCGATATCTGTTCGAGTGCCTTATGCACGATTCGACCCCGGATACGCGAGAGCATGTCGGCAAGTCTGCTGACATCGAGCAGACCGGTCGCCGCGTCGGCGCGCGTCGCCTGCAGCAGGATGTGGTCGGGCTCATGGCTGCGCAGCACGTCATAGATCAGATCGGTCGAGACGGTGACCTGACGGCCGCTTTTCTCCTGTCCCGGGTGGCGCTTCTCGATCAGGCCTGAAATCAGCGCGCAGTTGCGGAAGGTGCGCTTGAGCAGCCAGCTGTCGGCCAGCCAAGCCTCGAGGTCGTCGCCCAGCATGTCCTGGTCGAACAGAGCGCCAAGCGAAGGTTTCCGCGATTTGAACATCGCGCCCATATCGCCCAGCGACCAGATGGCCAATGCGTAGTCGGTGGCGACGAAGCCAAGCGGCCTGGCGCCGGCCCTGTCCAGCCGGCGGGTGAGCAGCATGCCGAGCGTCTGGTGCGCCAGCCTGCCCTCGAAAGGATAAGCGACGAGATAGTGACGGTTGCCGCGCGGAAAGGTTTCGATCAGCAGGTCGTCGCGTTTGGGCAATACCGATTTGTCGGCTTGGTAACGCAGCCAATCCGACACCTGCTCGGGCAGCTTCTTCCAGCGCTGTGGGTCGTCCAGCATGGCGCGCACCTGCTCGGCGAGGTAAGTCGAAAGCGGAAATTTGCCGCCGCCATAGTAAGGCACCTTGGCGTCGCTTCCCGGCGCATTCGAGACGAAGCATTCGTTCTCGCGGATGCCTTCGAAGCGCAGGACTTTGCCGGCAAACATGAAGGTGTCGCCATGCGTCAGCGTTTCGAGGAAGGCCTCCTCGATCTTGCCCAGAACCCGGCCGCCGTGCGAAGCCGAGCCTTTGCTGCCGGCCTTGACGTATCGCACATTGAGCGCCGGCACCTCGATGATCGTGCCGACATTCAGCCGGTATTGCTGGGCAACGCGCGGATTGGAGACCCGCCACATGCCGTCCTTGTTGAGGCGGATGCGGGCGTAGCGCTCGTAGTTCTTCAGTGCGTAGCCGCCGGTGGCGACGAAATCGATGACGCGGTCGAATGTCGGCCGGTCGAGGCTGGCATAGGGCGCTGCTGTCAGCACTTCCTCGTAGAGATCGTCGGCGCGAAACGGCGCTCCGCAGGCGCAGCCCAGCACATGCTGGGCCAGCACATCGA
This sequence comes from Mesorhizobium sp. M0772, assembly GCF_040320135.1. Lineage (NCBI taxonomy): Bacteria > Pseudomonadati > Pseudomonadota > Alphaproteobacteria > Hyphomicrobiales > Phyllobacteriaceae > Mesorhizobium > Mesorhizobium sp. M0772. The sequence goes on from NZ_JAMYPB010000009.1 coordinate 92,363, forward strand.
GCCCGCCATTGACCAGCGGCGGCGTATCCTGGGCGCCCAGATAGTTGGCGTCCAGCGCTGCCCGGCACTCCAGCACTTCGAAACGATTGGCCGGGATCAGGATCGCCTTCGACGGCTCGTCCATGCGGTGATTGGCGCGGCCGATGCGCTGCGCCAGCCGGCGGGCGCCCTTGGGCGCGCCGACATGGACGACGAGATCGACATCGCCCCAATCGATGCCAAGGTCGAGCGTCGAGGTGGCGACGATGGCACGGAGCGCGTTTTCCCCCATCGCCTTCTCGACGCGTCGGCGCTGGGCGACATCGAGCGAGCCGTGATGCAGCGCGATCGGCAAGGTATCCTCGTTGACCCGCCACAATTCCTGAAACAGCAGCTCGGCCTGGCTGCGGGTGTTGACGAACAGCAGGGTGGTCTTGTGGCGCTTGATCTCGCGATAGATTTCCGGCGTCGCATAGCGCGCCGAATGGCCGGCCCATGGCACGCGCTCTTCCGAATCGAGGATCGAGATTTCGGGCTTCGCGCCGCCGGTGACGACGATGAGTTCAGCCATGTCTCCCGGTGGATTCTGGCTGACCAGCCAGCGCCGCAATTCGTCGGGCTCGGCCACCGTTGCCGACAGACCGATCGTCTGCAGGCCGGGCACGATGCTGCGCAGCCGCGCCAGCCCGAGCGCCAGCAGATGGCCGCGTTTCGATGTCACCAGCGAATGCAGCTCGTCGAGCACGACAAAGCGCAGATCCTCGAAGAAGCGCCCGGCATCGCCCGCCGCAATCAGCAGCGCCAATTGCTCGGGCGTGGTGAGCAGGATATCGGGCGGCGCCAGCTTCTGGCGCTGTCGCTTGTGGGAAGGCGTGTCGCCGGTGCGCGTCTCGATCGTGACGGGCAGGCCGATCTCCTCCACCGGCTTGCCGAGGTTGCGCTCGATGTCGACGGCCAGCGCCTTCAGCGGCGAGATGTAGAGCGTATGGATGCCGCGCCGTGCCATACCGGCTTTGCGTCTGGGGCGGTTGGCCAGTTCGGTCAACGATGGCAAGAAGCCGGCCAGCGTCTTGCCGGCGCCGGTCGGTGCGATCAAGAGCACCGATTGCCCGGCTTGAGCCTTCGCCAGCAGCTCGATCTGGTGAGCGCGCGGCGACCAGCCTTTTTCGCCAAACCATCTGATGAATGGCTCGGGCAGAAGGACGGCGGCATTCTGTTTGGCAAGGCGCGGCTGCTCGGTCACGCGAAAGAGGTAGCGCGACGGCGCGCGATCGCCAAGGAAAATCGGAACAAAAGGTGATCGGCCGAGCTATCCCTCGCCGCGTTTACGGGGAGAGGGATGCCGGCCGGCAAGTGAGGCGCAGCGCGACCTTTCAGTCGCTGGCGTCGCCCCTCATCCGCCCCTTCGGGCACCTTTCCCCGTGAACGGGCGAGGAAGATGCGCTAGGGCCGCCGAAACCCAGTCGGCCCGCCATACAGATACCCAATCCGATCAACCGCATCCTTCAGCCCTTCGCGCGAGACCAGCATGGTGTGGCCGTTGGCGTGGATCATTGTCTCGGCGTCGGTCATGATCGCGACATGGCCCTTCCAGAACACCAGGTCGCCGCGTTTCAGTCCGGCATAATCGAATCCCGGATCGAGCGGCTCGCCGAGGCCTGCCGCTTGCATGTCGGAATCACGCAGCACATTGCGGCCGGCCATGCGCATGGCCAGTTGCACAAGGCCCGAACAGTCGATGCCGAAGCCGGAGGTGCCGCCCCAGAGATAGGGCGTGCCGATAAACATCTCGGCGACCGAGACATAGTCGGCGGCGATGTCACTGACCGGGCAAATATGGCCGGCGATCAGCGCCTCGCCGGAGGGCAACAGCGCATAGTGCGTGCCGCGCGTTTCGGCGGCACCGGTTACAGTCACCGTCGAGCCCATCGACAATTGGCCGCTGATCGGGAAGCGCAGATCCGGGCCAGGATAGAGGAAGGTGCGCGGCGCCGTGACGATGTGGGTTGGCGCATGCTCGGGTGCGCCCAGCATGGTGGCGCCGACGTAGCCGACATAGCCGTCACGTTCGGCCTGGACCCAGGCCCATCCCTCGGCTTCCTCGAAGACAAGCACATCGTCGCCGAACAGAATTTGCGTGTTGACGCCGGCATCCGGGCGCGGTGCCTTGCGCACGTCAGCCACGGAGGCTGTGATCCGGGCCGGACGGCCGGTGACGAAGCGATCGGCCGACACCTCCCCTTTCAGCCTGGCATCGGCGAGGTCGGAACGGAAGGCGTGGAGGCGGGCGTCCCTGGCAGTCAAATCGGTACTCGTCTAGTTCATGGATTGATCAGATGGGCAGTTCATGAGCCTTGGCAACGATACCATCCCCGAAGCGCTCGACAAAGAGCGCGCCTTCGACCGTGCGCCGGATCAGCACATTGCGCTTGTCGAGCTCGTCGCGATGGCGCGACACCAGTTTCAGCGCACCCATAGTGTCGAGCGCGCGGGTGATAACCGGCTTGGTGACATTGAGGCGGGCGGCTAGACCGCGCACCGTGTGCGGCGGCGGGTCGAGATAGATGGTGAACAGGATCGCCGTCTGGCGCATGGTGAGATCTGGCGCGCCGGCGCGCACCTGCGACAGCATCACCTGCTGCCACAGCCGCATCGCCTGGCTCGGACGCATCGAAATCGACATCGCCCGAGCATGACGGCAAATTGTTTCGGTTCCGTTTCAGTTTTGGTGGCCGTCTCAGGGCGTCAGGCATAGCGCCTCGAAATGACCCGCTCCAGTGCACGGATGCCTTGCGCCTCTCCGCCGGCGGGTCCGTAGGGGCGATCGGACGGGTTCCAGGCGAAGATGTCGAAGTGCGCCCAGCCCGTTGTCCGTTCGACAAAGCGCTTGAGGAAAAGCGCCGCGGTGACCGAACCGGCGAAGCCGTCGGTGGTGACGTTGTTGATGTCGGCGATCTTCGACGCCAGCCTGGCGTCATAGGGCCGCCACAACGGCATGCGCCACAACGGATCCTCGACGGCCATGGAGGCCGCAGCCAGTTCGGACGCCAGCACTTCGTCGCCAGTGTAGAAAGGCGGCAGATCGGGCCCGAGCGCGACACGCGCTGCCCCGGTCAGCGTCGCCATGTCGATCAGCAGTTCCGGCTCCTCGTCATCGGCCAGCGCCAGCGCATCGGCCAGCACCAACCGCCCTTCGGCGTCGGTGTTGCCGATCTCGACGGTAATGCCCTTGCGGCTGGTCAGTACATCTCCAGGCCGGAAGGCGTTGCCGGCAATCGAATTCTCGACCGCCGGGATCAGGACGCGCAGCCGCACCTTCAGCCCGGCAGCCATGATCATCGAGGCCAGGCCCAGCACATTGGCGGCGCCGCCCATATCCTTCTTCATCAAGAGCATGCCCGAGGACGGCTTGATGTCGAGGCCGCCAGTGTCGAAGCAGACACCCTTGCCGACCAGCGTCACCTTCGGCGCGCCTTCGGGTCCCCAGACCATGTCGATCAGGCGCGGCGCGCCGACCGAGGCGCGGCCGACCGCATGGATCATAGGGAAATTCTGCTTCAGGAGATCATCGCCCTTGATCACCGACACCTCGGCCTTGTGAGTGGCCGCCAGGGTCCGAACCGCCTTCTCCAACTCGTCCGGTCCCATGTCGCTGGTCGGCGTGTTGACCAGGTCGCGCGCCAGGAAGACGCCGTCGGCGATGCCCCGGACACGTCCTGGATCTACGCCGAGCGGCAGCGCGAAACGCAGCGCCTTGCCTGATTTCTTGCCGTAGCGAGTGAAGACGTAACCACCGAGCACCAAGGCTATGACCGCGAGTTCCGGCTCGGCTGGAGCGGCGGCAAAATGCCAGTCGCCTTCCGGCAAGGCTCTCGCCAGCATGCCGACGGCCAGCGCGCCCTCGCCGTCACCGACGCCGAACAAGGCGCCAGCAAGGGAACCGTTGTAGCCGGGGACGGCGAGCGTCCTGCCGGCTTCGCCGGAAAAGCCGTTGGCGGCCGCCCATGCGATCGTGGAAGGCGAAAGCCCCAAGGCCTCCAGTCCATCCCTCGCGACCAGATGGACCGGCAAGGCAGTGTTTAGTGTCTCGACGAGTTCGACGGGCATTCGATGGTCTCCGGGAGGCTTGCAGATCGTCCTCAGTCAAGTGACAGGGACGTCGAATGATTTCAACATCTATGCACAGAGCCGAGCATGGGACGTGCCAGGTCAGTGGCTTCCGGCGGCCGTTCACCGATCCGACGGCTCGCTCTTTAACTGTCCGTTAGGGTTAACAGAATATTTCTGCAGGGATGAAGATGGCCACGCGCAGAATGGAGAGCCCCGTGCCGATGCCCACCAGCCGAAGGATGAACGTCACGGGCAAACGGTTGGTCACCACGGCGCTGCTGATGGCGCTGGCGGCCAGTGCTGCGGGGTGCGGAACCAGCAAGCTCACGACCGGCTCGATCGGGCGCACCAGCGGCAAACCGCTTGAAACCATGTCGGCCAGCGAGTTGCACGGGGCGACCGGGCGGCTCGGCGAATCCTACGCAAAGAACCCCAACGACAAGCGGCTGGCGACAAATTTTGCGGCGGCGCTCCAGATGGACGGCGATGCCAACCAGTCGCTTGCCGTGATGCGCAAGCTGGCGATCGCCTACCCCAAGGATCGCGACGTGCTTGCCGCCTACGGCAAGGCGCTGGCCGCCAACGGCCAGTTCGAGCCGGCGCTCGACGCCGTGCGCCGGGCGCAGACGCCGGAATATCCGGACTGGCGGCTGATGTCGGCCGAGGCCGCCATTCTCGACCAGCTTGGCCAGAAGGATGAAGCGCGCCAGAACTACCGCAAGGCGCTGGACCTCAAGCCGAACGAACCCTCGATCCTTTCCAATCTCGGCATGTCCTATGTGCTGGAAGGCGATCTGCGCACCGCCGAGACCTATATGCGCTCGGCAGCCCAGCAACCGAATGCCGACAGCCGGGTGCGCCAGAACCTGGCGCTGGTCGTGGGACTGCAGGGCCGCTTCGACGAGGCCGAGAAGATCGCCTCGCAGGAGCTTTCGCCCGAACAGGCGCAAGCCAATGTAGCCTATCTTCGCCAGATGCTTGCCCAGCAGAACGCCTGGAGCCAGCTCAAGGATCAGGACAAGGCAAAGGCGGCGACCAACTGAGCGCCGCATGGGCGCCGGCTCCGCACAGCGCAAAATCCGTCCACGCATCAACGCTGAAAACCAAGAGCCGCACTGCATTGGCAGTGCGGCTCTTTGTATGGCTGCAACGAGGCCTACTGGCTTGAGGAATTGTGCTGGTCGCCGAAGATGCCGCGCTGGCTGACCTGAATGCCGGCTGGGCCCAGAATGATGGCGAACAAAACCGGCAGGAAGAACAGGATCATCGGCACGGTAAGCTTCGGCGGCAGGGCGGCGGCCTTCTTCTCGGCTGCATTCATGCGCATGTCGCGGCTTTCCGCGGCCAGCACGCGCAATGCGTGCGCCACGGGTGTGCCGTAGCGTTCCGCCTGGACCAGTGCCTGGGACACTGACTTCACCGATTCCAGGCCGGTACGAGCCGACAGGTTTTCATAAGCCTGCTTGCGTTCCTGCAGATAAGAGAGTTCGGCATTGGTCAGCACGAATTCCTCCGCCAGCGCCACCGATTGCGAACCGATCTCCTCGGAGACCTTGCGCAAGGCAGCCTCGACCGACATGCCCGACTCGACGCAGATCAGCATCAGGTCGAGCGCATCCGGCCACGCCGCCTGGATCGACTGCTTGCGCTTGGCGGCACGATTGTTGACGTAAAGGATCGGCGCGTAGAAGCCGGCGTAGGCGACGAGAATGCAGACGAACAGTTTCGCGAAGGCCGGCCGGTCAGGCAGTCCGCCGAGCACGAACAGATAGATCGCTGCCAGCGCGAAACCCACAAACGGCAGGATCAGGCGGAAAAACAGGAAGCGCGTCAGCGGGTTTTGGCCACGAAAGCCCGCCACCTTGAGCTTCTGCAACGTGCCTTCATCGGCCAACGCACGCCGCAGGTCGAGCCTGTCGACGATGTTGCGCATGCCGATCGACTGCTCTTCGCGCAGCCCCTTGCGGCGGCGATCGGCTTCGTTGGCAAGCCGCGAGCGCTGCTTGGCGCGCAATTCGTCACGCTCCAGCGCCACCGATTTCATGCGCGTCTTGAGCTGATTGCCGCCAAGCGCCGGCAGCAACGTGAAGACGGTCGCGAACACCGCAACGCCGACCAGCAATGCGATCAGGAAGGCAGGATCGGTCAGCGATTTTACGACTTGGTCGGTCATCCGTTTTCAGTCTTTTCGTTCGAGCTTTCCAAGGTGGGCCTAAACTTCAAAGTTCATCATCTTGCGCATCACCAGAATGCCGATCGACATCCACACGCCGGAACAGCCAAGGATCAGATTGCCGGTGCTGGTGGTGAACAGCGGCATGATGTAGTTCGGGCTCGACAGATAGACGAGAAGGGCGACGACAATAGGCAGCGCGCCGATGATGACGGCCGACGCCTTCGCTTCCATGGACAGCGCCTGGACCTTGGCCTTCATTTTCTTGCGATCGCGAAGCACGCGCGAAAGGTTGCCTAGCGCCTCGGAGAGATTACCGCCGGCCTGTGACTGGATCTGGATAACGATTCCGAAGAAACTTGCCTCGCTGCACGGCATGGTCTCAGCCATGCGCAAGGTGGCGTCGGGGATGGACATGCCAACCTGCTGCGAATCGACGATCCGGCGGAACTCGGTCTTGACCGGCTCCGGCGATTCATTGGCGATCAGGCGAATGGCGTCGTTGAGCGGCAGGCCGGATTTGACGGCGCGCACGATGATGTCGAGGGAGTTGGGAAATTCGTTGAGGAACGCCTTGACCCGGCGCGCGCGGCGAAACGAGACGAACCAGCGCGGCAGGCCGAGCGCGCCGGCCAGAAGCGTACCCGGCAGGACAAGTAGCGGCGCGCCGGCGAGATAGGCGAGCACCGTCAGCGCGATGCCGCAAATGACGGAGTAGATATAGAAACGCTCGATCGAGACCTGCATGCCGGCCTGACGAATCTGGGCCTTCAACGGCGGCTTCTTGACGGCGAGTTCGTTGGTTTTCTGCTTTTCGTCGAGCTGTTTCAGCGTGTCCTGGACAGATTTACGCCGCTTGACCGCCTCCGCGACACGGTCGCGCGAAGCCTTGACGACCGAACGATCGGTCTCGGCGGCCTTGATCGTCTCGAGCCGCTTGCCGGCCTGCTTCTCGTTGCTCATCTTGGTGAACAGGAAGGCATAGGCGACCGCACCGGCGCTGAAGCCGGCGAGCACGATGAACGCCAGTACGGTGGTATCAATTCCGAACATCGACCTCAGTCCCCACGCCTGGATATGCGTTAGTCAGCGCGTTTCTCCATCGATTCCAGAGCATTGGCGAGGCGCTGTTCCTCGCCATAGTAGCGGGCGCGATCCCAGAAATGCGGACGGCCGATGCCGGTCGACACATGCTCGCCAAGCAGCCTTCCGTTCGAGTCCTCGCCCTTGATGTTGTAGAGCACGATGTCCTGCGTGATGATGACGTCACCTTCCATGCCGATCACCTCGGTGATGTGGGTGATGCGGCGCGAGCCGTCGCGAAGGCGTGCTGCCTGGATGATGACATCGACGGAGCCGACGACGATTTCACGCACGGTCTTCTGCGGCAGCGAATAGCCGCCCATGGCGATCATCGATTCGATACGGTTCAGGCATTCGCGCGGGCTGTTGGAGTGGATCGTTCCCATCGACCCGTCATGGCCGGTGTTCATCGCCTGCAGCAGGTCGAAAACCTCCGGTCCGCGCACTTCGCCGACGATGATGCGTTCGGGCCGCATGCGCAAGCAGTTCTTGACCAGGTCGCGCATGGTCACCTCGCCTTCGCCCTCGAGATTGGGCGGGCGGGTTTCGAGACGTACCACGTGCGGCTGCTGCAGTTGCAGTTCGGCCGAGTCCTCGCAGGTGATGACGCGTTCCTCGCGGTCGATATAGTTGGTCAAGCAGTTGAGCAGCGTCGTCTTGCCGGAGCCGGTACCGCCGGAGATGACGATGTTGCAGCGGACGCGGCCGATAATCTTGAGTATCTCGGCGCCCTGCGGCGAGATGGCGCCGAACTTGACCAGCTGATCGAGCGTCAGCTTGTCCTTCTTGAACTTGCGGATGGTGAGCGCGGTGCCGTCGATGGAGAGCGGCGGCGCGATCACGTTGACGCGAGACCCGTCAGGAAGACGGGCGTCACAGATCGGGCTCGATTCGTCGACGCGGCGGCCAACCTGGCTGACGATGCGCTGGCAGATGTTGAGCAGCTGCTGATTGTCGCGGAAGCGGATGCCGGTCTGTTCGACCTTGCCGTTGACTTCGATGTAGACGTTCTTGGAGCCGTTGACCATGATGTCGGCGATATCGTCGCGGGCGAGCAGCGGCTCCAGCGGCCCGTAGCCTAGCACATCGTTGCAGATGTCGTCGAGCAACTCTTCCTGCTCGGCGATCGACATTGCGAAATTTTTGATGGCGATGATGTCGTTGACGATATCGCGGATTTCCTCGCGCGCGCTCTCGGGATCGAGTTTCGCAAGTTGCGACAGGTCAATGGTGTCGATGAGCGCGGAGAAGACCTGGCTCTTGGTGTCGTAGTAGGTTTCGCTTTTTTCGCGCTGGATCTTTTTTGGCGGCTCCGGCGCCATCGACGGCGCCTCAACGGCACGGCGAGTTGGCGGCGTTGCCAGCGCTCCCGGCGGCGGCGCTGCCGGGGGTCGGGCAAGTACCGCCATGTCCGCAGGCGTTGCAGCAGCCGGCGCCGCTGACGCTGGCTGACGGAACTCCGGGGTGAACCGGCCGCCGTCGTCGGAGCCTCTTTTTCCAAACATGATCGACTACCAATTTCGCTTGAGAAGCGTCATTTCTTGTTACGCGAGAGCTTGCCGAGGAGGCCGCCAAGGCCTGCCTTCTTCCTGGCCTTGATTTCGCTGCGACCGGTCAGCACGTGCGCGATTTCGTTGATCATGCCGACGACCGGGCTCTTGGGATCCATCTCGCCCAGCATGCGGCCGTTGTTCGCGGCATTTCCAAACAACAACGGGTCGAAGGCGATGACCGACATCGGCGTGAGGCTGAGCGGCTCGGCGAAGTCGGAAGCGGAAATCTCGGGCCGTTTCGGCACGCCGGCCTGATTGATGATCAGTTTCGGCGGCGGATCGTTCGGGCGAAGCCGCGTCAGCATATCGACCAGATTCTTGGTGTTGCGCAGATTGGCCAATTCCGGCGTCGCAGTGATGACGATCTCGTCGGCCTTGATCAGTGTGTTCTTGGTCCAGCCCGTCCAGATATGGGGGACGTCGAGCACCAGCAGCGGCACGCTGCGCTGGGCGGTATCGATGAGTTGCGTGAAGGCATCGGGATCGAAATCATAGACACGTTCGAGGGTGGAGGGCGCGGCGAGCAGCGACAGGTGTTCGGCGCACTGGGCAAGCAGACGGTCGAGATAAACCTCGTCGACGCGTTCGGGCGAAAACACGGCCTCGGCGATGCCTTGCGCAGGGTCCTGGTCGAAGTTTATGTTGGCCGTCCCGAAAGCCAGGTCGAGATCGGCGACGACCACTTCCGACTTGAACAGCGATGACATCGCCCACGCCACATTGTGGGCGATGGTCGAGGAGCCGACGCCACCCTTGGCGCCGACGAAGGCGATCGAGCGGCCGATCGGCTCGGCTTCCGGATCGACGAAGATCGACGAAACCACCGAGACAATATCGGCCATCGACACGGGCGCGATGACGTATTCGGAAATACCGAAGCGGATGAGTTCGCGGTAAAGACCGACATCGTTGTAGTGGCCGATCACCACGACTTTAGAGGAGGGATCGCAATATTCTGAAAGCTGGGCAAGCTGCTCCAGCAACTGCTTCGGTTCGCTGCGCGACTCCAGAAGGATGAGGTTCGGCGTAGGCGCGGATTGGTAGAATTCGATCGCCGTGGCGATGCCGCCCATATGCACTTTCAGATGCGCCTTGGCCATGCGGCGATCCTCGCCGGCCCGCTCCACCGGATGCGCGACACCTTCCGTCTCGCAAAATGCCTGGATGGAAATACGCGGAACCGGCCGCAGCGCCTGCATCGCGGCAATATCCAATTGCGAGCTGTCGCCGCCGTCTACGGGCGTATCGTAGGCAAGATTGCTCATTGTCATGCTCTTTTCCGTGACTTCTCTTTCGGTCTCTACGCGGGACCGGCGCTCCTAGTACGTCACTTCCGAATTGCCGAGGAACTCGTCCGAAATACCTCTGCCGCGGTAGACGTCGATCACCGCGCCGCGGTTCTCGGCGTCGATGTCGGACGACTTTCTTGGCCCGAGCAGATCGGTCGGATTGGCGAGTTGCGCGGCGAGGTTGTTTTGAGACGAGCAGCCGTAATCGGCGTAGTGCTTGTTTTCGGAGGTTTCGAGGATGTCTTCGGGCCAGCGCCCGCATTTGTCGGTCTGGGCTCTCACCGAAATATAGGAAACGCGGATAGGCGCCGACGCTTCCGGGGAAACCGACTGGTAGGAGGTCACCACGATCCGGTTTAGCTTGATGCCGCTGGCAACCGCCAGCCTTGCGAAATCGCGCGCCGCGGCAGTCGCCGCGACCTCATTAGCCGAGCCGATCGGGGTTGCGATCGTCAGCGCCGGGGCAGCGCTCTTGTCGTAACCGTCGAGGAAGCCCAGAAGCGTGTCGCGCTGCGAGCCGGTCATGCCGCGATCGCCGGCGCCGACCGGGAGGTCGAGCTTCTGGTTCTTCTCAGCAATTACAATCGGATGCGTGGTGCGATAATCATCGGGAATCGCCCCAACCGTGATGCTGTCGCGCTTAGCGCAACCGGCAAGCGAGGCGGCGATCGCGACCGCCAGGATCGGCATTGCCGATCGGCGGATCCGGCCACGGCCAGACCATGCCGTTGCGGCAATCGCCAGTACCTTTGATGCTGACTGAGACATGTCCGCTTCCCCGCTTACTTGTAGATGAAGCCGACAACGCCGTGGTAGCGGCCGTTGGGCTTGTCGGTCTGCATGGTGCCGTAGACGCGGTTGACGCGGCCAAGGAACATGGCCGGACCATCGCCGGCGGCATTGAAATTGTCGTCCGGCTTAGCCAGGTCGTTGCGCGCCACCGGCCGAGCCAGATAAGGCGTGATGATGATGACCAGTTCAGTTTCATTGCGGACGAAATCGCGGCTGCGGAATAGCGTGCCGAGCACCGGGATCTTGGTCAGGCCGGGCAAGCCCGATACAGCCTGGCGGACGTCGTCGCGAACGAGGCCGGCAATCATCATCGAACCGCCCGACGGCAATTCGACGGTGGTGTCGGCAAGTCTCTTGCGGATCGACAGAAGCGTCAGGCCGGGCAAGCTGCCGCCGCCTTCCAGGGTGGTAGCACCTTCCGAGGTCGGCTCCGAAACCGATGTTCTGACCTTGAGGCTGATCCGACCCGCCGACAGCACAACGGGCTGGAACTCGAGGCCTATGCCGTATTCCAGCTTTTCGTTGGTGTAGGTGACCTGGCCGGTCTGGTTGTCGGTCGAAACGTTGTTCGTACGTGCGGTGATGAGATTGAATTCGCCGCCGACCCTGAACGTTGCCTTCTCGCCCGAAACCGCGGTGAGGGTCGGTTCTGCAAGCGTCTTCATGACGCCGCTTTGCTCCATGGCATTGATGTAGGCTTTGAGGCCACTGCCGCCCAAGTTAAAGCCTGAATTCTGCGAAAGCGGCTTTCCCAAACCGTAGTTGGGCGAACTCAGCGCACCGTAAGCGATGCCGTCCATGCTGCCGCTGCCAACCATGTTGACGCCGAGCTGCTTCATCACCGAGCGGCTGACTTCGGCCACGGTCACCTTCAGCGTCACCTGGTCGTCGCCGATGATCTGTAGCAGGTTGACGATCTTCGAGACCCGACGTTCGGCATCCGGGTTGTTGATGTCGACGCCGCCATTGGCATTGCCGCCGGCCGCGGTCTGCGAATACTGGCCCGTCGTCGCTTCACCTCCGGACACGAAGATGGTTGCCAGATCGACGGCGCGCTTGGCATCGAGCGGCGTATCCACCGTCCCGGTCAGGACGACGTTGTCGTTCAGCAATTCGACCTTGATCTCGGCATTCGGAAGGAAGCGCTTGAGGTAGTCTTCCAATCCGGCGACGTCGCGTTCGACGGCCAGATCCAGGCTGGCAATCTGCTCGCCATTGGGACCGAAGACGAAGATGTTGGTTTCGCCCACCGACTTGCCGAACAGATAGATGCGCCTTGCGGTGCGGGTCACCGCATCGGCGACCGCGGGATTGGCGACAAGGATGTCGTAGGCGTCGCTCGGCAGATCGATGACGACCGATTTGTTGAGGCCGAGCTTGACACGTTGCGTGGCGGTCGAGGCCGTGACCCCGACGCTCTTTCCGGCGGCCTTGGCGTCGCCGAGGCCACTTGCATGGGCTCCGAGGAAAAGCAGGCCGACGGCTGCAGCCATGGTGACCGGCAGTTTAGCGACTAACCTCATTTCCTTGCCCCTACTTCGGAAACTTCGCCCGATTTGATCAACCGCACCGTTCCGCGCCGCCCACTGCCGGAAACGAGGTAGTCGGCTTCATCGGTACCCTTTTCCTTGTTGTCGGTGATCGAGCGCAGCGCCAGCGTCAGGCGATCGGCCATCTGCTGGGCGACGGTTATGATCTCGGCCTGCTGCGGCGTCAGCTCCAGCGTCGCCGTCTGTCCGACCCTGGTCTTCTTGCCTTCCTCGTCCTCCTGGATGGTCTGATCGATCGCCAGGACGCGGATGTTCTTGAGGATGGTCTCGGTGGTGAATCCGCTGCCGCCGTTGCCGGTGTCGGATCTGCGGGTCATGATGACGTCGACAAAATCGTTGGGCAGGATGAACCCGCCTGCCGACGTGTCAGCCGAGATCGCGGTGGCGACGGCACGCATGCCGGTGGGCAGGATCGAAGACATGAAGCTTTGCCCCTCGCCGATCAGCTTGGAGCGCCGCAGCGGCTCACCGGTGTACATCGCCATGCGGGCGACGGAGCCCTTCAGTTTCTCCCGCGCTTCGGGTTCGGCGGCACGGGTGATGAAATTCGCATTGATGCCATCGGACGGCCAGGACTCCCAGCTGAGATTGTTCTCAAGTGGGCTGCCCATCGGCACGTCGCCGGAAAGCACGAGCACATCCTGCAACGCAATGGCCGGCGCCTGCGGGGCATCGGCGACGACCTGCTGGGGCGGGACCGCCACCATATTCTTGGCAACATAACCTGCACCACCCGCCGCAGCCACCGCCACGCCCAGAATAATCAGTCGGGATGCTGGCATCTGTCCGAACCCTCGCCTTTAGGCAACCACCTAGCCAGGCCGGACTTTGCAGCGGCAATCGTCAAAACAAGGTTAATGCAATGCTTACGATCGTGATTAATTTAAGGTTTACATAAATTGGACGGACCCTTGCTCCGACGACAGAAAGGGCGACCAGCCGCCTCTTTTCAGACCGATGTCGGAGCGGCAAAGGTTGCTTGCTGCTTCAGTTCGCCAGCTTTGCCAGTGCCCAAACCATCAGGGGTGAATCCGGATAGGTCAGCAGCCCGCCAATGCCGAGTGCAATGCCGTAGGGAACGCCAGTCGTGTCGTCGGCGAAATGGCGCAGGAATACATTGTGGCTGGTGTAAATCGCCAGCGGCGATTTCCGGTAGAGAAGGATGGCGAGCGTCAGCAGTCCGCCGATGAACGTCGATATCACGAGATACTCGACAAGGTGAATGTTGAACCCCATCCAGACGGCGGTGCCGGCGAGCAGCTTGGCGTCGCCGCCACCCATGCCGCCGAGTGCAAACAGACCGAACGTCACGGCCAGCACTAGGGCGCCGGCGGCGAAATGCCAGCCATAGGTTGCCCAGTCCATGGCCGTCAGCGGCGCAACCAGTGCAAACACCGCCAGCAGCAGCACCGGTACGCGGTTGGCGATCGTCATCGACAGCATGTCGGAGATCGCGGCGAAGAGCATGCAAAAAGGAAAGATGACGAAGATCAACGCTTCGAGCATGGGCGCGACACCCTGTTGCCAACTGTGTCCAGCCTCAGCCTAGACATATATGATTAACGATCGATGAGACTGGGTTACTCAAAACCGCCCGACGCGATGAAATAAGGGCCGCCAGTCAGGCGGCCCCTATCTCTAAGGCAACCAGGGTATTACGAACCACTCACCTTACCGGCGATGGCGATGAACTTGTTGTTCAGGGCGTTGCCGAGCTGACCAGCGCCAAAAATGATGGCAAGCGCGATGAGAGCGGCGATCAGACCGTATTCGATAGCGGTCGCGCCGGATTCGTCCTTCGCGAAACGTGCGATGAGATTAGACATTCGAGAGCTCCTACTCCACGTGTTACAGCACTTCCGTCAACTTCTGTGGTGGTTGATCGGATGCTGCCAATCTACGGAGAAGCTCTTTCAATCGGCTTAATAAACAGCCTTACCGATTCCTTTCCCGCTTCGAACAGCTTGCGTGGTTAACCGTAAACTAAACGCTGGACAGTGGCTCGCCTGCCCGTGAAAAGCTGTAATTTCACGGCTATCGGCAGGACGCATTGTTATATCAGCTGGCAGCAAGATTGGAGCGAATACCCGGCGCCGGTCAAGGGTTTAACCGTTGGTTCACCAATCTCCTTCATGTTCCGTGAACAAGTTTTGCCGCTGTGGAGCGCCTTGATGACCGCCATGAAATCGTCATTCCTGCTTGTCGCGCTTCTCGCCGTCCCGGCTTTCGTGCTGCCGGCCAAGGCCGGAGCCGGCATCGAAGTGACGATGAACCAGGCCAAGATCGTCAAACTGACACGCCCCGCCGACACCATCGTCGTCGGCAATCCGGCGATCGCCGACGCCTCCGTCCAGGATGCATCGACGATCGTGCTGACGGGCAAGGGGTTCGGCGTGACCAATCTGGTTGTCCTCGACCACGATGGCAGCCCGATCGTCGACGAGCAGGTGACCGTAGTGCGCCAGGACGCGTCGTCGGTGCGTATCTACAGGCGCGCCTCGGTCCAGACCATGTCCTGCACGCCCTATTGCGAAAGCTCGTACAAGAGCGACTCGGAAAAGTCGTCCGAGGCCGAGATGAGCGCTGGGCAGTAAGCGCCTCAGGTGACTTGATTGTCTGGGGGAGAGCCGCGTCGGTTAGCGGCCGGTTAACGTCGCCTGGTCGAATTTAACGGTCATTCAAACCGGAGCTAAATGGGTTCTTGATAGTGGTGCTGACGGTACCGCATCAGGATCGGCAGGAACGGGTTATGGGCGACGTTTTGGACGAGGATTCAAGACGCAAGATCTGCAAGGCCAAGGCAGGGCGCGTGACGTTTGCCCGTCGTTTCCTTGGTGATCGGCGCGGCGGCACGGCGATAGAATTCGCCATGCTTGCGTTACCGTTTGCGGCTCTCGTCTTCGCCATCCTCGAGAGCTGCATTTCATTTGCCGGACAGGAGGTGATGGCCAACATCACCGATGATATCGCCCGTCAATTGCGTACTGGCCAGTTGAGGCAAGCCGATGTGACGGAAGAGAAGCTAAAGGGGAGGGTCTGCGCCAGACTCGAGATCATTGTCGCCAAGGGTTGCCCCGGTTTGCTGGTTGATCTGCGCCCGTTCAAGACCTTTGCCGGGGCAGCCAGTGCGGGTTTCAAGATTTCCGGCTCGACCATCACGCTGACGGGCAAGGATCCGGATACAGGCAAGGACCCGGCTTTCGGGACCCCCACAATAGGTCCGGCAGAATCAAAGAACATGCTGCGGGTTTTCTACCCTTGGCCGGTCATGACCGATTTCATGGCTCAATACATGTCGAATATGGATGGCGGCAAGACGCTGCATTACGCAACGGCAACGTGGCAAAACGAGCCATTCGACAACTGAGGCACGTGTAGCAAAGGAAAAGGGCATGTCTCGTGCGGGGGCACATCCGGGGATATCGGTTATCTGGAAGAGAGCGGCGCGGTTTTGTGCCGATCGTCGGGGCATAGCGGCGGTCGAGTTTGCCCTCATCGTGCCCGTCTTGCTGATCATGTATTTCGTTACCATGGAGGCCTCGCAAGCCATCGAGGCCAGCAAGAAGGTCAGCCGCATCAGCTCCATGGTTGCCGACCTCGTCACGCAGCAAACGTCGGTGGTCAATGCAGATCTCACCGACATTATGAAGATCGGAAACTCCAGCCTTCAGCCTTATAACCGCTCAGTCGCCGATATCTTCATCACAGCAATCGACATCGAAGCCGATCCGGGCAACCCGACACCGAAGGCGAAGGTGGCGTGGTCCTGGCGCGTGCTGAATGGGGTCACGAGCCGCGACTCCAACCCGACAAGCTCCACAACTGTTCCGGCGACGCTCAACGTTGCGGGGACTTTCCTTATTCGTGTCAAAACCACTCTCAAATATGAACCGATCATCTCCTGGTCGGAAAGCGCCGAAAAGCCGCTCGGATTTATCTCGGTCTTCAACGAAGGCAAAATAACGATGAGCGAAACCTACTATCTCAGGCCGCGCCGGGCCACCTCGATCCCCTGCAGCAATTGCTGAAGCAGTTCTACCCATTCAACCCGGGTCATTGCGCGCTGCTGTCCGTGCTGCCCGACACCAGGCGCACGATGGAAGCGGCCATCGCATAGTCACTCGCAGCGGCGAGCGTGAACCCTCCCGAATGTTTCGATTCCACGAAATCGTAGATTTCCGGCGACTGCGATCTGAGATTGGTGAGGAAGACCGTCAGTCGGCGTTTGGCTTCGGGGTCAAGATCGCTGCGGACGGCGTGAGGGCCGTATCTGAGCACGCCGGAGGTCCAGATGATCTGGAGCGCGGCTTCTGGAATGCCCGCCGCCTCCAGTCGCGCCGCCGTGCCGTCCGGATCAGCCGGCTGATCGCCAGCAATCGCCGTCCGGTTTTCCGCCGTGGCCCGCTCCCAGCCGAACACGGCATCGGCCTGGCCATCGACCAGCATCGTTTCTGCGGCGGCAGCCGAGCCGGCATGAGCGAGGAATGGCGCATCCTGGCTGATCTTGATGCCGTCGGCCGCCAGCCCGGCGAGCGGTAGAAGCGAACCGCCGACATTGTCGGAAGGCGCCATGGCGATGCGGTGCGTTTCCAGGGCCGCGAGACCGGAAAGCCTGCCGTCGCGCGTCAAAAGCACGGAGCGGATCCCCGTGGCACCGTCGGCATCGACCGGCGCCACAAGAGGTTCGACGCAGCCGCAGCGCTCCGAGGCGGTGGCGTAGGCGGCCGCCGAATAGACCGCGTACTGAATCCGGCCATTGGCCTGTGCCTCGATCAGCGCCGCATAGTTATGCGCGACGACGAATTCCACCTTCATGCCGAGCGCCTTGCCGTAGGCGTCAGTCAGCAAGGCCAGACCCGGAACCGTGTTGCCGGCGCCCGGCTCGGCAACGATGCCGATCCGAAACGTGCCGATCTGGTCGCGCCAGTCGGCGTGCGCCGCGAGCTGCGAGGCCAGCAGCGCTACAGTGGTCGCCAGTGCACTCCAACCTAGGCCAGCCCGTCTCATCGATCCATGCCCCGCACGCCGTTCCTTGAAGCGCATCGCATGTCTCAAGGATGCGCCTGCCCGACTTCGCGACCATCGCGTCAGGCCGTTGCCGCCTGGTTTGCGATTTGCCAATGCCGCGACGGGACCTTATGTCTGGTCAACCAGACTGGCAATGACGGCACCGATGTCACGCGCTTTCCTCTTCGTTCTCGATTCTTTCGGCATTGGCGGCGCCGCCGATGCCGAACGCTATGGCGACGCCGGCTCGAACACATTCGGACATATCGCGCTGGCCTGCGCGGAAGCCCGCGCCGATCGCGAGGGCCTGCGCGAGGGACCGCTGAAGGTGCCCACCATGGTTTCGCTCGGTCTCGGCCGCGCAGCAGAAACCGCAACCGGCTTCCAATTCGACAGCAAAGCCGCCGTTTCAGCCTCCGCTTTCCACGGCGCCGCGCAGGAGATTTCGAGCGGCAAGGATACGCCGTCGGGTCACTGGGAAATCGCCGGGCTGCCCGTGCGGTTCGACTGGGGCCATTTCCCCGATAAGGTGCCCGCCTTCCCTGCCGAACTGACCGAAGCGATGATCCGCGAGGGCAAGGTGCCGGGCATTCTCGGCAACTGCCATGCGCCCGGCACGGAGATCATCGAGCGCTTCGGCGAGGAGCATATCCGCACCGGCCAGCCGATCTGCTACACCTCGGTCGATTCCGTCCTGCAGATAGCAGCGCACGAAGTTCATTTCGGCCTTGAGCGGCTCTACGAGTTCTGCAAGACGGTACGCCGGCTGGTCGATCCGCTGAAGATCGGACGGGTGATCGCACGGCCTTTCCTGGGCGAAACATCGGCCACCTTCGAGCGCACCTACAACCGCCATGACTACGCCGTGCCGCCGCCTGAGCCGACGCTGCTCGACCGCTTGACCGGGCGCGGCAGCCGGGTGATCGCGGTCGGCAAGATCGGCGACATCTTCGCCCACCGCGGTATCTCGGAAGTACGCAAGGCGCCCGGCAACATGGCAATGTTCGACAAGGCGCTGGGCGCGATGGACGATGCCGGCGACGGCGACCTGGTGTTCGCCAATTTCGTCGACTTCGACACCGAGTTCGGCCATCGCCGCGACGTCGCCGGCTATGCTGCGGCGCTCGAAGCCTTCGACCGCCGGCTGCCCGAGGCACTGGCAAAGCTGAAGCCGGGCGATCTGCTCATCCTCACCGCCGACCATGGCAACGATCCGACATGGCGTGGCACCGACCACACGCGCGAACGCGTCCCGGTCATCGGCACCGCACCGGGTCTCACGGGCGGCGACATCGGGCTCAGGGCCACCTTCGCCGATATCGGCGAGACGGTCGCCGAACACCTCAAGCTGGCGCGCGGCCGCCACGGCGCTTCCTTCCATGCGGCGATAGGCGGCCATGCCTGAACTGCCCGAGGTCGAAACCGTCCGGCGCGGCCTGCAGCCGGTTCTGGAAAGCGCGCGGATCGTGCGCGTCGAGGCGCGCCGGCCCGATCTCAGATTTCCGTTTCCGGCGAAATTTGCGCAGCGGCTGACCGGCAAGACCGTCACCGCGCTTGGCCGCCGCGCCAAATATCTCACCATACACCTGGACGGTGGCCCGGTGCTGATCTGCCATCTCGGCATGTCGGGCTCGTTCCGCATTGAGACCGCTGATGACAAAGAGACGCCCGGCACGTTCTATCAAGAGCGCTCGAAGGATGCCAAGCACGACCATGTGGTGTTCCATGTCGTGTCGCCTGTCGGCGTCCAGTCTCGCGTGGTCTTCAACGACCCGCGTCGCTTCGGCTTCATGCTGTTTGCGGAAGGCCTGGCTGACGCGCATCCGATGCTGGCGGGACTGGGCGTCGAGCCGACCGGCAATGCGCTGGAAGGCGCCCTGCTCGCCTCGCTGCTGAAGGGCCGCAGATCGCCGTTGAAGGCGGCGCTGCTCGACCAGAAGCTGATTGCCGGGCTCGGCAATATCTATGTATCGGAAGCGCTGTGGCGCGCCGGCCTTTCGCCATTGCGCGAGGCAGGCACCATCGCCGGGACCAGCAAGAAGGCCAAGGAACAGAGCGAACGACTGGCCGAGGCAATCCGTTCGGTGATCGCCGATGCGATCGCCGCCGGCGGGTCTTCGCTGCGCGATTATGTGCGCACAGACGGGTCGCTGGGCTATTTCCAGCATTCCTTCGCGGTCTACGATCGCGAAGGTGGGCCCTGTCCGACGCCCGGCTGTCGCGGCCACATCGAGCGCATCGTGCAAAGCGGCCGCTCGACCTTTTATTGCCGGACCTGTCAGCGGTAAGCTAGACAGGTCCTTCAGTGCCGCAATCAGGAGGCCAGCCCATGAGCTATGAAACCATCATCGTCGAGACGCGCGGCAAGGTCGGCCTGATCACGCTGAACCGGCCCAAGGCGCTCAACGCGCTGAACGCGCAGGTGCTGGCGGATTTGCTGACGGCGGCAAAGGGGTTCGACGCCGATCCCGGCATCGGCGCCATGGTCATCACCGGTTCCGAGAAGGCTTTTGCGGCGGGCGCCGACATCAAGGAAATGCAGGCCGTCACCTACGCCGAGGCCTATGTGCAGGATTTCTTCGTCGGCTGGGAAGAGTTTACCCGCACCCGCAAGCCGATGATCGCGGCGGTCGCCGGCTATGCACTGGGCGGCGGCTGCGAACTGGCGATGATGTGCGATTTCATCATTGCCGCCGACACGGCGAAATTCGGCCAGCCCGAAATCACGCTCGGCGTCATTCCCGGCATGGGTGGGTCGCAACGGCTGACCCGCTTTGTCGGCAAGTCGAAGGCCATGGACATGTGCCTGACCGGTCGGATGATGGATGCCGCCGAAGCTGAGCGCAGCGGCCTGGCCTCGCGCGTCGTGCCGGCCGGCGAGTTGATCGAGGAGGCGATGAAGGCCGCGGCCAGGATATCAGAGTTTTCACTGCCATCGGTGATGATGGCCAAGGAGGCAGTCAACCGCGCCTACGAGACGACGCTGGCGGAGGGACTGCGCTTCGAACGCCGGCTGTTCCACTCGCTGTTTGCGCTCGACGACCAGAAGGAAGGGATGGCCGCCTTTGCCGAGAAGCGGAAGCCGAATTTCACCAATCGCTAGAGTGGCGGCGGCGAGGACCAAAAAGAAGCCAAAGCGGCGTTGACGCGCCGGAAAAGCTGAACTATAAGCCGCTCCAACCGAGGCGGCCGTTGGCTGCCCGTTTGTTTTTTGCGCCCTGCGGCATCCCGCATGCGCCCACCAGATCAGAAGAGAGGCATCATGGCCAATACCTCCTCGGCCAAAAAGGCAACGCGCAAGATCGCCCGCCGCGCAGCGATCAACAAGAACCGCCGCTCGCGCGTGCGTACCTATGTCCGCCAGGTCGAAGAGGCACTGGCTGCGGGCGACAAGGCAGCCGCGCTGGAAGCCTTCAAGACCGCAGAGCCGGAATTGATGCGCGCCGCGACCAAGGGCGTGATCCATAAGAATACGGCATCGCGCAAGGTGTCGCGTCTGGCTCACCGCCTCAAGGTGCTGTCGGCCTGATCGACCGTTCCTGAACTGTCGTTCTTTCAAACCCGGCCAATCGCGCCGGGTTTTTTCGTTTGCCGGCAAGCACTTAAAAAGAACGGCCGCAAAGCACGCCCGAGCCGCATTCCAGAGTCTGGAATGCTTTGCCGGCACATACACTCCCACTGATATTCCAATCCGCCGAAACGGCCCACGCCAATAAATTTGGCTGTCACAAATTGCTGATATTTTTCAGTGGCTTGCTGGAAGTGATCCACAGCTTGTTCACATAGCCTGTGGGCGATAGGCAGCAAGTTGGTGTCAAGCGAATTATTTCAGAAAATTTCAAACCGCACAGCCATTTTCATATTCGCGGCAAAAGGGTTTGAATCCCAATGGCTTTGTCAAAATATGCGCTTCCAGCACGGAGCCCGAACCGTTGTTCACTAACCAGATTCCTTAAAAATCCGTTAGAGGTGGCCTTGCCCTATCCACAGCGATTTCGGTAATGTCGATCTATCGAAAGGGACGGGCCATTAGCCCTTAACCCAGCCTGAATCGGCCAGCTAACAGTGGCAGAATTCATGACGTGGATCAATTCCGCGAACGGGTATGGCTTGCCTTTTCGATACGATAGGGGACTGGCGTAATTGTACATGGCAGCTTGATGGCGCACCGGCGTTTTCGCCGGGTAGCACCGCTTTGCCCGAACATGTCAGACGGACTGGCCTTAAGCAGCCGGGACCGATCCCATTCTGACGAGGCAACGTCATCCGCCGGCGGCGGCGGTGGTGTTGTAGCGAAGATACGGTCGCCGGAAACATGGGTGCAGGAGGCGCACTCCCGGCGGAAAAAAGGTACAAAGGAAAAGGGACGCACAATCATGCAGAGCGGCATCGAGCGGGAGCTTACGGGCGACCTGCCATTTCCCGGAACATTGGTCGGAGCGCACGATATGGCGGCTTCCAGCGACGCGGAACAGAAGTTCGACCGGGTCAAGGCCCAGTTGAAGGCGCGCCTGGGAACCGAGGTCTATTCGAGTTGGTTCGGCCGTATGAAGGTGGCTGAGGCTTCCCGGGGCATTGTACGCATCTCGGTGCCCACGGCCTTCCTGCGCTCGTGGATCAATGGCCATTATCTCGATCTCATCGCCGATCTGTGGAAGCACGAGGATCCCGAAATCCTCAAGATCGAGATGGTCGTGCGCACCGCGACCCGTCCTGCCCGCAATGGCGTCGAACCCGAGGTCGTGCCGGCGCGCAAGATGACCAAGCATACGCAGACCGCATTGGCGGCCGGCACGGTCGGCCCCGGCAGGGTGGAGCGGGCGCCCGCCCCTCGTCCCGGCACGCCGATCGAGAGCGAATTCCGGCACAATGTGCTGGGGTCGCCGCTCGACCCGCGCTACACGTTCGGCTCCTTCATCGAAGGCCCGTCGAACCGGGTGGCTTTCGCCGCAGCCAAAGCCGTGGCGGAATCGCAGTCGAGCGCGGTGCGCTTCAACCCGCTGTTCCTTCATGCAACCGTCGGGCTCGGCAAGACGCACCTTTTGCAGGCGATTGCGGCCGAATCCCTGAAACAGAACCCGAAATCGCGCGTCGTCTATCTGACGGCCGAATATTTCATGTGGCGCTTCGCCACCGCGATCCGCGACAACAATGCGCTGACGCTGAAGGAACAGCTGCGCGACATCGACCTCTTGATCATCGACGACATGCAGTTCCTGCAGGGCAAGTCGATCCAGCACGAATTCTGCCATCTCATCAACATGCTGCTCGACAGCGCCAAGCAAGTGGTGGTTGCCGCCGACAGGCCGCCGTCGGAACTGGAATCGCTGGAACCGCGGGTGCGCTCGCGCCTCAATGGCGGTGTCGCGCTGGAAATGTCGGCGCCGGACTTCGCCATGCGCATCGGCATGCTCAAGCTGCGGCTTGCCACGGCCAAGGTCGACGATGCGTCGCTCAATATTTCGGAGGAGATCCTCAACCATGTCGCCCGTACCGTCACCGGCAGCGGGCGTGAGCTGGAGGGCGCGTTCAACCAACTGCTGTTTCGTCAGTCGTTCGAGCCGGCGATCACCATCGACCGCATCGACGAGATCCTGGGGCACATCTATCGCTCTGGCGAGCCGAAGCGGGTGCGCATCGAGGACATCCAGCGCATCGTGGCGCGCCACTACAATGTGTCGAAGACCGAGTTGCTGTCCAACCGGCGCACGCGCACCATCGTGAAGCCCAGGCAGGTCGCCATGTACCTGTCGAAGGTATTGACGCCGCGCTCGCTGCCGGAGATCGGCCGGCGGTTCGGCGGGCGCGACCACACCACGGTGCTGCATGCGGTGCGCAAGATCGAGGACCTTTCCGGCGTCGACAACACGCTGGCGCAGGAACTGGAACTGTTGCGCAGGCTGATCAACGACCAAGCCTGATCGGCGCGGCAAACGGAGCGCGCCGGGTTAGAGTATTCGGTCGTCGCGCTTTAAATTTTCTTGTTTTGATGCATGTCGTTGTCCCAAAACCGCTGCGCAGTTTTCGGCGACATGCATCGGTTGCCGGCCAACGTCCGCTTTATCCCCAGAAAGCCCGCTTAACCGGCGCGAACCGGTGGCCCGGACTTGCGTTTGCTGGCTTTTTCCTGTCAGTTTGCATAGATTCTGAGCCTGTTCAGACCTTTCGCGGGGCGCCGCCCACTGGTGACCCGTCCATTCATTCAAGCGAGCCTGTTTCGTCATGCGTGTTATCCTGGAACGGTCCAATCTCCTGAAGTCGCTCAACCACGTTCATCGCGTGGTCGAGCGGCGCAATACCATACCGATCCTGTCGAACGTGCTGCTCAGCGCCGAGGGCGCCAGCCTTGAAATGAAAGCCACCGACCTCGACCTCGAAGTGACCGAAGCGACGCCGGCAAAGGTCGAGCGCGGCGGGGCGACGACGGTTCCGGCGCACCTGCTCTACGACATCGTGCGCAAGCTGGCCGACGGCGCCGAAGTGATGCTGAAGACCGACGAGGACGGCAACGCCATGACGGTAACCTCGGGCCGCTCGAGCTTTCGCCTGCAATGCCTGCCGCAGTCCGATTTCCCGGAGCTTTCGGCGGGATCCTTCTCACACATCTTCCGGCTCGATTCCGTCGCCCTGAGAGGCCTTATCGAAAAGACCCAGTTCGCCATCTCCACCGAAGAGACGCGCTACTATCTCAACGGCATCTACCTGCACACGCATGAAACTGGCGGCAAGCTGAAGCTGCGTTCGGTGGCGACCGACGGCCACCGCCTGGCGCGCGCCGAGATCGACGCTCCGGCCGGGTCCGAAGGCATGCCGGGCATCATCATTCCGCGCAAGACGGTCAGCGAGTTGCAGAAGCTGGTCGACGATCCCGATGTCGCGGTGACCACCGAATTGTCCGACACCAAGATCCGCTTCACCATCGGCAGCGTGGTTCTGACCTCGAAGCTGATCGACGGCACTTTCCCGGACTACCAGCGCGTCATTCCGACCGGCAACGACAAGAAGCTGATCATCGACCGCCAGAGCTTCGCCGCCGCCGTCGATCGCGTCTCGACCATTTCCTCCGAGCGCGGCCGCGCGGTGAAGCTTTCGATCACCGAAGGCCAGGTGACGCTTGCCGTCAACAATCCGGATTCGGGCAGCGCCACCGAGGAACTGGCGGCCGACTATTCGTCCGACCCGATCGAGATTGGCTTCAACGCCAAATATCTGCTCGACGTCGCTGCTCAACTCACCGGCACGGAAGCCAAGTTCATGCTGGCCGATGCCGGCTCGCCGACGCTGATCCACGACATGGCCGATGAGACCGCGCTCTATGTGCTGATGCCGATGCGGGTGTAGCCGCACTGCGGCACACTGCAGCATAGTGATTGCGGCGACTTCTATAGGCGGATAGCGGTTGCCGGAACAAAATCACATAAGTAAGCTCACACTTACGAATTTCCGCAATTATGCGGCGTTGTCGATCGGCTTTTCACCCGGCGCGGTGGTGTTTTCCGGCGACAATGGCGCCGGCAAGACCAATCTCCTGGAAGCCATCTCGCTGCTGACGCCTGGCCGCGGCCTGCGCCGGGCGCCCTATGTCGACGTGGCCCGCGAAGGCGGCGATGGCGGCTTTGCGCTGCACGCAAGGCTCGACGGGCCGGAGGGGCAGGTCGAGATCGGCACCGGCATCACCGGGGGTGAAGCGGCCGGCGAGGGCGGTCGCAAGGTGCGCATCAATGGCGCGCCGGCACGGTCGGCCGACGCCATGCTGGAATGGCTGCGCGTGGTCTGGCTGACGCCGGCCATGGACGGCCTGTTCCCGGGGCCTGCCGCGGACCGGCGGCGCTTTCTCGACAGGCTGGTGCTTGCGATCGATCCCGGCCACGGCGAGCGCGCGCTCGACTATGAGAAGGCGATGCGCGGACGTAACCGATTGCTTACGGAAGGTTCGCGAGACGGCGCATGGTTCGACGCCATCGAGATGCAAATGGTCGAAACCGGCGTGGCGATTGCCGCGGCGCGCGCCGAGCTGGTGCGCCTGCTGGCCGCCATGATCGACAGGTTGCCGTCCAGCGGGCCGTTTCCGCAAGCCGACATCAGCCTCTTCGGCGACCTTGAAAGCCATGTCGCCTCAGCACCCGCTGTGGATGTCGAGCAACGCTATCGCGACGCCCTTGCCGACGGCCGCGAGCGCGACCGCGCCGCCGGACGCACGCTCGACGGCCCGCACCGTTCGGATCTACTGGTGCGCCACCGCCCCAAGGCGATGCCGGCCGAACTCTGCTCGACCGGAGAGCAGAAGGCGCTGCTGGTCGGCATCGTGTTGTCGCACGCAAGGCTGACCGGCGAGATGTCGGCGATGACGCCGATCCTGTTGCTCGACGAGATTGCCGCGCATCTCGATGCCGGCCGGCGCGCCGCGCTGTTCTCGATCCTGGAGGAGCTGAACTGCCAGGCCTTCATGACCGGAACCGACGCCGCGCTGTTTTCCAGCCTGAGGGGACGCGCGCAGTTCCTCACCGTCGACCACGGCACGGTTGGGCCAACCGAAGAGACCTGACAAGGTTTTTGCTCCGCTATATGGTCGGGCAATGACCCCTGCCGCCCTCACCGACGAAGAACTCGAACGCTATGCCCGCCACATCGTGCTGCCCGAGATCGGCGGCGCCGGCCAGCAGAGGCTGAAGCGGGCCCGGGTACTGGTCATCGGCGCCGGCGGGCTCGGCGCGCCGGTGCTGGAATATCTCGCTGCCGCGGGCGTCGGCACGCTTGGCATCGTTGATGACGACATTGTCTCGCTGTCCAATCTGCAGCGGCAAGTGATCCACGCCACCGATACGGTCGGCACGGCGAAGACCGAGAGCGCCAAAGCAGCGATCGCCCGGATCAATCCCCATGTCGCGGTGGAATTGCACGATTTCAGGCTGACGGCCGACAATGCTGCCGTCCTCGTCACGCGCTACGACGTGGTCGTCGACGGCTCCGACAATTTCGAGACGCGCTATGTGGTGGCTGATGCCTGCGCGGCGGAAAAGCGGCCGCTGGTGCATGCCGCCGTCGGCCGCTTCGACGGCTCGGTGACGGTGTTGATGCCGTTCGGCACCGGCGCCGACGGCAAGCCGAACCCTGGATATCGCGACCTCTTTCCCGAAGCGCCGCCAGAGGGGCTGGTGCCGTCCTGCGCCGTGGCCGGGGTCGTCGGTGCGCTGACCGGCGTCGTCGGCACGCTGCAGGCGATGGAAGCCATCAAGCTGATCACCGGCATCGGCGAACCACTGGTCGGCCGGCTGCTGCTCTACGATGCGCTGTCGGCGCGCTTCGACACGATCCGCTACAAGAGAAACTGAGCTTATGGATCAGTCCACCAGCGTTCTTGTTACGCAGCTCGCCTCCGATTTCGAGCGCTGGGACGAACTGCTCAGCCTGATCATGCGCGCCTTTGCACCGATGGACGGCGTCATCGACCCGCCCTCCTCGGCACATCTGCTGAACGCCGGAAACCTCAGAGACAAGGCTGGCCGCGAGACCGTGTTGCTGGCCCTGCAGGATGACAGGATCGCCGGCTGCGTTTTCGCGCTGGAGAGAGCCGATGATTTCTACATCGGCAAGCTCGCCGTCGAACCTGAGCTTCAAGGGCAAGGCATCGGCAGGCGGCTGATGCAGGCTGTCGAATTTCTCGCCCGCAGCCGGAACAAACCGGCCATCGAACTGCAGACGCGAATCGAACTGACCGTAAATCATGCAACCTTTGCCGGTCTCGGCTTTCGCGAGACTGAACGCACCGCGCATGACGGCTATGACCGGCCGACCTCGATCACCTTGCGCAAGGAGTTGGCGTGAGCCTTGCACTCAGCTCACAGGAGCAGACAGTCGCCTCCGGCCATGATGGGGCGGCGATGGCGATGCGCATCGTTGCCGAAAGCGCTGCGCTGCTCGGCGCGCCGCGACTTATCCCGATCGCTTCGACGCATATAGACGGCGCGCTCTATCACGGCGATTCCGGCACGCTGTTTGCCGAAAGGCTGGTCGATGGCGGAGCCAGGGTCGTCGTGCGCTCGACGCTCAATGTCGGCGCGCTCGACCTGATGGGTTGCTCGCGCGTGCGCCTCGAAGACCCGGCGCGCGGCATGGCGCGACGGATGATGGAGGCCTATCGCAAACTGGGCTGCGAGCAGAGCTGGACCTGCGCGCCCTATCAGGCCGGCCACAGGCCAGCGCTTGGCAGCGATGTCGCCTGGGGTGAATCCAACGCGGTGGTGTTCTGCAATTCGGTGCTGGGGGCGCGCACCAACCGCTATGGCGACTTCCTCGACATCGCCTGCGCCATATCGGGCCGCGCGCCGGATTACGGCCTGCACCGCGCCGAGAACCGGCGGGCGCAGCTGGTGTTCGACGTCTCGGGACTGTCCGCGTCCTTCCTTGGCTCCGAGATCGCCTGGCCGGTGCTAGGCAGCCTCTACGGCCGCGAGGTCGGCAACGCGGTCGGCGTCGTCACCGGCACATCCAGCCATCCCGGCGAGGACGCGCTGAAAGCCTTCGGCGCCGCGGCGGCATCGTCGGGCGCCGTCGGCCTGTTCCATATCGCCGGGGTAACGCCCGAAGCGCCCGACGCCGAGACCATCCTGGCCGGCGGCAGGCCGGAAACGGTGATCCGCGTGACGCCGGAAATGGCCGCCAAAGCCCGCGCAGGCCTGTCCACGGCAGCCACGCAAACCGCCATCGATGCGGTGGCGATCGGCAGTCCGCATCTGTCGTCGGCCGAATTCGATGCACTGGAACGGCTGATTGGCGGGCGGCAGCTCAGCGTGCCGATTTACGCCTGCACCGGCCGGCACGTGCTCACCGGGCTGGAACAGAACGGCCAGCGCAAGACGCTCGAGGCCAGCGGTGTCGTCATCGTCGCCGATACCTGCGTGGTGGTGACGCCGATCCTGCCGGCGTTGGCCGGCGGCGTGCTGATGACCAATTCGGGAAAATTCGCGCAATATGCCCCGGGCAATACCGGCTACGCCGTGCTTTACGGTTCGCTGGCCGACTGCGTCGAAAGCGCCGTCACGGGTAAGCCGCGATTTACGGATATCGCCGCATGAGCGCCGCAGCCGAAATTCTGGTGCCTGGCAGTGGCGGCGAAGGCGCAGCCCTGGTGTTGACTGCGCCGATCAGCTTCTGGGGCGGCGTCGATCCGAAGAGCGGCCGCATCGCCGATGTCCGTCACCCGCAGCATGGCGAAACCATTTCCGGGCGCGTGCTGTTCCTGCCCGGCACGATCGGCTCGTCCTCGGCGTCAGCCGTGCTGATGGAGCTCGTCCATAATTGCCATGCGCCGGCGGCACTCGTCCTGCACGAGCCGGATGCGATCCTGCTGCTGGGGCTGATCGTGGCCAGGGAAATGGGCTGGGAGACGCCGGTAGCGCTGCGGCTTGGCGGTGACATGTTCGACGCCTACCGCGGCAAGCGCGTGAGTGTCGCCGAAAACGGCGCCCTCACTGAGACCGCCTGAGCGGCGCTGGGTTATGTCCGCAGCGGCAGCACGCGGTCCGGCGGGCGGTGGCCGTCGAAGAAGGCGCGGATGTTGATGATCACCTTTTCGCCCATGTCGATGCGGCCCTCGAGCGTCGCCGAACCCATATGCGGCAAAAGCACGACCTTGTTCTTCGCGGCAAGCTTCAGCAGTTTCGAGTTCAGCGCCGGTTCGTGCTCGTAGACGTCGAGGCCGGCGCCGGCGATCTTGCCGTCCTGGATCAGCTTGACCAGCGCTTCCTCGTCGATGATGTCGCCACGCGCGGTGTTGACCACATAGGCGGTGGGCTGAAGCAGAGCCAGGCGCCGCGCCGAAAGCAGATGAAAGGTCGCCGGCGTCGACGGGCAATTGACCGAGATGATGTCCATGCGGGCAAGCATCTGGTCGAGGCTTTCCCAGTAGGTCGCCTCAAGCCCTTCCTCGACCGCCGGCAGCACGCGATGGCGGTTATGGTAGTGGATCGACAGGCCGAAAGCCTTGGCGCGCCTGGCAACAGCGGTGCCGATGCGGCCCATGCCGACGATACCGAGGCGCTTGCCCCAGATGCGCCGGCCGAGCATCCAGGTCGGCGACCAACCGGCCCATTTATTGTCGCTGGTGAGCACATTGGCGCCTTCGGCCAGCCGCCGCGGGCCGGCCAGCATCAGCGCCATGGTCATGTCGGCCGTATCTTCGGTCAGCACGTTCGGCGTGTTGGTGACGGTGATGCCTTTCTTGGCCGCCGCCGCCACGTCGATCTTGTCGACGCCATTGCCGAAATTGGCGATCAGCTTGAGATTGTCGCCGGCCTGGGCAATCAGCGCCGCATCGATCTGGTCGGTGATGGTCGGCACCAGCACATCGGCTTCCTTGATCGCCGCGACCAGCTCCGGCTGCGTCATCGGGCGATCCTCGACATTCAGCCTGGCGTCGAAGAGTTCGCGCATGCGGGTCTCGACCGGATCGGGCAGCTTGCGCGTGATGACGACGAGAGGCCGTTTTTTGCCTGCCATTGTTTCCTCGAACCCGATCTCGTTGAGACCTCTTTAACCAAGACAGGCGAAACTGAATACCGGTCGCGGTGCCTGCCACTCCTGTAACAAGCGGTGCCGCCGAAGACAAAGAAAAAGGGGCGCCCGGACCAAAGGGCACGCGCCGAAAGGAATGAAAGTGTCTGGTTTCGCGTCGCTTCGCCTGATCCTCAGCGCAGCGCTTCTCGGCGCTCTCCTGCATTCCCCGCAAGCCGCGGCGCAAGGTGCCGCCGCACCTGTGCAGACGGTCACGCTCGGGCCGAGCGGCCTGCCGCTGCCGCGTTTCGTCAGCCTGAAATCGGCTCGCGTCAACTCGCGCGTTGGCCCCGGCGCCAACTATTCCGTCGACTGGATGTACACAAAGGCCGGCCTGCCGATGGAAATCATCCAGGAATTCGATACCTGGCGGCGCGTGCGCGATGCCGATGGCTCGGAGGGTTGGATCAACCAGTCGCTGCTGTCGGGCCGCCGGACTGCGATCGTCGCCCCTTGGCAACGCACCAAAGGTGGCCGAATCAATCTGCTCGACGATGCCGATAAGGACGCCAGCGTCATCGCGATCATCGAGCCGGGCGTTACGGGCACGATCAAAACCTGCGATGGCCAGTGGTGCGAAATGACCTTCGACGGCCACACCGGCTGGATCGCCCAGTCGCAGGTGTGGGGCGCCTATCCCGGCGAGCACGTCAAAAATTGAGATTGCTGGAGTCCTAACGGCCGATACGGCCGAGATGGGTGTCCTGAAAACCGGTCGACAATTTGAGACCGTAACCGAGCGCGCGGTCGACGGCGATGTGGATGATCCAGATCAGACCAATCGCGGTCGCCGTCGAGTTGGCCAGAACATATCCGGCGAGCGCCAGCAACAGCGGGACGATCAATATGTGCAAGGCATTGTAAGCGACAACGCCGATCCGTGCCCCGGCGAGATAGCCCAGCATCGACAGGTCTGGCGCCAGGATAAGCAGGGCGAACAGCCACCAGGAAACGCCTGACGCGGCATAGGCGACTATAGCCACGACCGCGACCGCAACCCATTCGAGCCGGATTGCAAAATCGACAGGTTTCACGGGTTGGGGCTTAAACGCTGCGCTTCGGGCGCAGCCTCACCACGATGTCGACATTGGCGATCTCCATGCCTGCGGGTGGCTCCGGCAGGTTGGAGACGGTCACCGGACCGCTTTCTATATCGAAGATCCTGTTTTCGCCTTCGATGTAAAAATGATGGTGATCGGAGGTGTTGGTGTCGAAATAGGTCTTGGACCCCTCGACCGCCAGGATGCGCAGCAGGCCGGCCTGGGTGAACTGGTGAAGCGCGTTGTAGACGGTGGCGAGCGAGACCGGCACGCCGGCGGCGACCGCCTCTTCATGCAGTTCCTCGGCCGAAAGGTGGCGGTCGCCCTTGGCAAACAGCAGATCGGCCAGCGCAATGCGTTGGCGTGTCGGCCTAAGGCCGGCTTCGCGAACCCGCTTGTCCACAGCGACATTTTCCTTCCGGCCGCCCAGATCCATCTATCCGTCCAAGCCCACAGTTCTGCCTCAAGACACGCCCAGAGTGGCGAAAAAACGTCATCGGCCGAAACTGGACACCTCCCGACATATATTCTGTTGGCCGAATACGATCAATAGAGCGACGTGCGGCCAGTTGGACGCACCAAATGCGCTCTATCACTTTTGGCATAGCATCGTGCTTTCTGGAAATCGGAATCGATTTCCAGGCCGATGCGAGAGCGCGCATTGACCCGGGCAGACGGGCGGGTTAAGCGCAAACGCCGGTTTCCGGCCCGAATGGGATTGTGTTAGGAAACCAACGACAAGGGCGCCCCACCGCCCGGGACGATTATGGGGACGAGACATATGGCGGGTTCGAAATCCAGCTACGGTTATGAGGAATTGCTCGCCTGCGCCCGCGGCGAGCTGTTCGGGCCCGGCAACGCCCAGCTACCCTACCCGCCCATGCTGATGTTCGACCGCATCACCGAGATCAGCGAGACCGGCGGCGCCCACGACAAGGGCTTCATCCGTGCCGAATTCGACATCAAGCCGGACCTGTGGTTCTTCGCCTGCCATTTCATCGGCAATCCGATCATGCCGGGGTGCCTGGGCCTTGACGCCATGTGGCAATTGACGGGTTTTTACCTCGGCTGGCTCGGCGAGCCGGGCAAGGGCATGGCGCTGTCGACCGGCGAGGTCAAGTTCAAGGGCATGGTGACGCCTTCGGTCAAGAAGGTGGAATACGGCATCGATTTCAAGCGCGTCATGCGTGGACGCCTGGTGCTCGGTATCGCCGATGGCTGGCTTAAGGCCGACGGCGAACCCATATACGCTGCGACAGACCTCAAGGTGGGGCTGTCCAAGCAATCGGCCGCCTGACCGGCGCCACTGCAGCAGGGCGTTCCCGGACGCGCAACGACGCTGCGGCATTTTGATTTTGCGTATGATCGCCGGCGAAAACCGACTAGGGTTTCGGGATCATCCGCTGGAAGGAGTTGCGAATGAGAAGGGTCGTCGTCACAGGCCTCGGCATCGTATCGTCGATCGGCAACAACGCCAACGAGGTGCAATCCTCGCTCCACGATGCCAAATCAGGCATCAGCTTCTCCGATTCCTTCGCCGAACACGGCTTCCGCTGCCAGGTCTGGGGCGCGCCGACGCTCGACCCGACCCCTATGATCGACCGGCGTGCCATGCGCTTCCTGAGCCAGGGCGCGGCCTGGAACCATGTCGCGATGGACCAGGCGATCGCCGACGCCGGGCTTGGCGAAAGCGACATCACCAATGAGCGCACCGGCATCGTCATGGGCTCGGGCGGCCCCTCGACCCGCACCATCGTCGAGGCGGCCGAGACCACGCTCAAGAACAACAGCCCCAAGCGCATCGGTCCGTTCGCGGTGCCGAAGGCGATGTCGTCGACCGCGTCGGCGACGCTCGCCACCTGGTTCAAGATCCACGGCGTCAACTATTCGATCTCGTCGGCCTGCTCGACCTCGGCGCATTGCATCGGCAACGCCTACGAACTGATCCAGTGGGGCAAGCAGGATGTGATGTTTGCCGGCGGCCATGAAGACCTCGACTGGACGATGTCGGACCTGTTCGATGCCATGGGCGCGATGTCGTCGAAGTATAACGATCGTGCGCCGACAGCTTCCCGCGCGTATGACGCCAATCGCGATGGCTTCGTCATCGCGGGCGGCGCGGGCGTCCTCATCCTGGAGGAGCTCGAACACGCCAAGGCGCGCGGCGCCAAGATCTACGCTGAGATCGTCGGCTATGGCGCGACGTCGGACGGTTACGACATGGTGGCGCCGTCGGGCGAAGGCGCGGTGCGCTGCATGCGCCAGGCTCTGGCGACGGTGTCCACGCCGGTCGACTACATCAACACCCACGGCACCTCGACGCCGGTCGGCGATTCCCGGGAGATGGGCGCCATCCGAGAGGTGTTCGGCGACACGATGCCGTTCATAACCTCGACCAAGTCGCTGACCGGCCATTCGCTGGGTGCCGCCGGCGTACAGGAATCGATCTACTCGATCCTGATGATGCAAGGCGGCTTCATCGGCGAGAGCGCCCATATCGAAAACCTCGATCCCGAATTCGAGGGCATGCCGATCGTGCGCAAGCGCATCGACGACGCCAGGATCGACACGGTTTTGTCCAACTCGTTCGGCTTCGGTGGCACCAACGCAACGCTGATTTTCCAGCGCTATTCCGTATAAGGCCAGCGTTTTTTTGTAGGGGGATTGCCGGCCATGGACGGACTGATGAAGGGCAAGCGCGGGCTTGTCATGGGCGTCGCCAACGATCATTCGATCGCCTGGGGCATCGCCAGGAAATTGTCCGAACACGGAGCGGAGCTTGCCTTCACCTATCAGGGCGACGCATTCGGGCGCCGCGTCAAGCCGCTTGCCGAGAAGCTTGGCGCGTCTCTGGTGGTGCCCTGTGACGTCGAGGACAGCGCATCGGTCGCCGCCACCTTCGAGACGCTCGGCAAGGAATGGGGCGGGCTCGACTTCGTCGTCCACGCCATCGGCTTTTCCGACAAGAACGAGCTCAAAGGGCTCTACGCCGACACCAGCCGCGACAATTTCGTCCGCACCATGGTCATCTCCTGCTACTCCTTCACCGAGGTCGCCCGCCATGCCGCCCCGCTGATGAGCGAAGGCGGCGCGATGATCACGCTGACCTATGCCGGCTCTGTCCGCGTCATGCCGAACTACAACGTCATGGGCGTCGCCAAGGCCGGGCTGGAAGCCAGCGTGCGCTATCTCGCCAACGATTATGGCCCGCGCGGCATCCGGGTGAACGGCATATCGGCGGGACCGGTGCGTACTTTGGCCGGCGCCGGAATCTCGGACGCCCGCCACATGTACTCCTACCAGCAGCGCAACTCGCCGCTGCGCCGCACGGTGACCATCGACGAGGTCGGCGGCTCGGCGCTCTATCTTTTGTCCGACCTCTCGTCAGGCGTCACCGGCGAAATCCATTATGTGGATTCCGGCTATCACATCGTGTCGATGCCAACCCTGGATGAGTTGAAGCAGACCGACAGCGTACGCGATTAATTCACCAGTAAAATTAGATGCATCGGCGGAAACTCATTTTAAGGAGATATCCGCTAGAAGTCCTATGGGCTTGGGCTCTGCGCGTTCTTGCTGGGCGCAAAGGATGCTTTAGCCTTTATATTTCCCGAAAGTCGAGTTGATTTCGGGATCATGCGACAGGGACTGAGCAATGCCTGCTGTCAGCAACCCGAAGCGAACACCTGTGTTCCGGCTGCTCACCGTCGCCAGTTCGGGCCTTGGCAGTTTCATCCTTGGGCTTTGGGGCCTCCGGCATGGTTTCGGGGACGGCTTTGCCGGCATGCAGGCGGAAACCATGATCGGCATCGCGTCGGCGCTGTGCGCGCTGGCCGCCGCCGGTGCTGCCTTG
This sequence comes from Mesorhizobium sp. M0772, assembly GCF_040320135.1. NCBI lineage: Bacteria > Pseudomonadati > Pseudomonadota > Alphaproteobacteria > Hyphomicrobiales > Phyllobacteriaceae > Mesorhizobium > Mesorhizobium sp. M0772. The sequence continues at coordinate 127,344 of NZ_JAMYPB010000009.1, forward strand.
TCCTTCTTCGCCGGCGTCGATGAATCGGTGGACTACGTTTTCAACGAAACCCATTTCGACAAGCTGACCGGGCTTTTGGCGCGGCCGGCGATGGTCGGCAGGATTGCCGACGCGGCGTCCGCGACGATCAGGACCGGTGAGCCGGTGTTCCTCATCGACATCGACATCGACCGCTTCAAGCAGATCAACGACGCCATCGGCTACAGCCATGGCGACGAACTGATCCGCGGCTTCACCAAGCGCTTGAAGGCCTGGATGCCCGAAGGCGCGGTGATGGGGCGCATCGGCGCCGGCGAGTTCGCTATCCTTGTCTGGGAACACCAACTCCAAAGCTCGATGGAAAGCACCGTCGAAACCATGATCGAGGAGATGCTGAAGCCGTACCAGCTCGATTCTCACCTGCAGTCGGTCGGCCTGTCGGTCGGCATCGTGGCGATGCCAAAGGATGGCGTCGATCCGGTCCTCATCCTGCGCCGCTCCAACCTGGGGCTGCAGAATGCCCGCGCCGGCGGCGTGGGCAACTGGTCGGTCTTCCATTCCGACATGGGCCAGGTCGCCGACTACCGCCACTGGGTTGAATCCGAACTGCACATCGCCTTCGACCGTGGCGATTTCGACCTTCATTACCAGCCGCAGCTCGACCTGCCGACCGGCCGTATCGTCGGCTACGAGGCGCTGATCCGCTGGAAGCACCCGGAACGCGGCATGATCCCGCCGATGGAATTCATTCCGATCGCCGAAGAGACCGGCATGATCCACCCGGTCGGCAATTGGGTGCTGAACAAGGCCTGCAGCGATGCCCGTCATTTGCCCGAGGACTGCTTCGTTGCCGTCAACATCTCGCCGGTCCAGTTCATGACCAAGGATTTCGTCGGTATCGTGCGCGATACGATGGCCAGCACCGGCATCAAGCCGTCGCGGCTGGAGCTCGAAGTGACCGAGACGGCGATGATGCAGGACCGCGACCGCGCCGCCATCATCCTGCAGCAGCTTGCCGACATGGGCATTTCGGTGGCCGTCGACGATTTCGGCACCGGCTATTCCAATCTCAGCTACCTGATCGACTTCGCCTTCGGCAAGCTGAAGATCGACCGCTCCTTCGTCAGCCGCATTGACACCGATTCGAATTCGGGCGCCGTCGTCTCTACCATCGTTGGCCTATCGCGGGCGCTCGGCGTCGGCATCATCGCCGAAGGCGTCGAGACCGAGAACCAGGCGACGCTCTTGCGGGCGGCCGGCTGCGAGATGGTGCAAGGCTATCTGTTCGGCAGGCCGGCGCCGCTCAAGATCAAGCCTGGCGATATCAGACCGACCATTCCCGTCCACGAGCCGGCGCGCATCGTCAGCATGCATTGAGGTGACCGGCGCCGTCCTATCGGCGCGCGGAGAAAACCTTGAACATGCCGTCGCGGGCGAGCTCGGCATGGCTGGAGAAGACGGCCTTCAGAACCGGCTCATAGGGCAGCTGGCGGTTCGCCACCATGAACAGCCGCCCGCCCGGCTTCAGCGCCTTGCCCGCCGCCTGGATCATGCCGGCGCCGATTTCCGGCTCGGCCGCCCGGCTGCGATGGAAGGGCGGGTTCATGACGATGGCATCATAGCGCCGCTCGACCGGCTCGCTCAGCAGATCGGTCCAGAAGAAGCCGGGCTCGAAGCCTGTCTGGCCGATATTGCCCTTGGCCGCCTCAAGCGCTTCGAAATCCGCTTCGTAAAGGTCGAGCCCTGTTATGCCGGGTGAACGTGCCGCGACCTCGGCGGTGACATAACCCCAGCCGGCGCAGAAATCCGCAATGTTGCCGCGCAGGTCTTTGGGCAGGTTGTCGACCAGAAGTTTCGAGCCGGCGTCGATCCGGTCGAAGGAGAACATGCCGGGCGCGGTGCGGAAGCGGTCCTCTACGACCAAGGCGGGATTGGCGACGCGCAGTTTTTCCGCAGGCGCCAGATCGACCGGACGGGGAAGCCAGAAGGCGATGCCGTGATATTTCGGCAGATGCCCTTCGATCGGAACAAGCTCGTCGATGCGCTTGCGCAGGCTGGCGATGCCTTCGTCCTTGCCGCCGGCGACAATGATCAGACCGCCCGGCGTGACGCGTTCGATCGCCTCGGCAATACGCATCTCGTTTAGCCCACGATGGCGGCCGGCAAGCACGAGCGCTGCATCGAATGCATCGCCTTCCGCGCGCGGCGTTACCTTGTGGCCGGCACGCTCCAGCGCTCGGAGATACGGCCGGAAACCCTGTGCAAGATGGAGCTCTGCCTCGAAGCCTTCCGGCAGGCGAAACCCAGGCTCGGCGCCCAGGAACAGCACACGCTCGCCCTTTTGCGGCAGAGGGAGCGCCCCGGCCTCGAAGGGGTGAAACAGTGTCTTCAGCGGCTCAGCGGCCATTCTTCGATTCTCATGTCGTAGACGGGTCTTAAACGAAAACGGGCGCGAAATAAGCCGCGCCCGTTCAACTCTATTGTCAGACCACTCAGGCGGCGTTTTCTTCGCCTTCGGCCTTCTTGTCGCGGGCGATTTCCTTGCCGGTGGCCTGGTCGACGACCTTCATCGACAGGCGGACCTTGCCGCGCTCGTCGAAGCCCATCAGCTTGACCCAGACCTTGTCGCCTTCCTTGACGACGTCCGAGGTCTTGGCGACCCGGTCGTTGGCAAGCTGCGAGATGTGGACGAGGCCGTCACGCGGACCGAAGAAGTTGACGAAAGCGCCGAAGTCGGCGGTCTTGACGACCGTGCCTTCGTAGATTTCGCCGACTTCCGGCTCGGCGACGATGGTATGGATCCACTTCTTGGCCGCCTCGATCTCCTTGGCGTTCGACGAAGCGATCTTGACCGTGCCGTCGTCCTCGATGTTGATCTTTGCGCCGGTCTTCTCGACGATCTCACGGATAACCTTGCCGCCGGAGCCGATCACGTCGCGGATCTTGTCGGTCGGGATGTGCATAACCTCGATGCGCGGTGCGAACTCACCGAGTTCGGGGCGGGCGCCGGTCAGAGCATGCGCCATCTCGCTGAGGATATGCTGGCGGCCGTCCTTGGCCTGGTCCAGCGCGATCTTCATGATCTCCTCGGTGATGCCCTCAATCTTGATGTCCATCTGCAGCGAGGTGATGCCGCCTTCGGTACCGGCAACCTTGAAGTCCATGTCGCCGAGGTGATCTTCGTCACCCAGGATGTCGGACAGAACCGCGAAGCGCTCGCCTTCCTTGATCAGGCCCATCGCGATACCAGCAACCGGCTTGGCCAGCGGAACGCCGGCATCCATCAGCGCCAGCGATGTGCCGCAGACGGTGGCCATCGACGACGAACCGTTGGACTCGGTGATCTCCGAGACGACGCGCAGCGTGTAGGGGAACTGGTCCGCGCTCGGCAGCATCGGACGGATAGCGCGCCAGGCGAGCTTGCCGTGGCCGATTTCGCGGCGGCCCGGCGAACCCATGCGGCCGGTCTCGCCGACGGAGTAGGGAGGGAAGTTGTAGTGAAGGAGGAACTTCTCCTTGTACATGCCGGTCAGCGAATCGACATACTGCTCGTCCTCGCCGGTGCCCAGCGTGGCAACGACCAGCGCCTGGGTCTCGCCGCGGGTGAACAGCGCCGAACCGTGCGTGCGCGGCAGGACGCCGACTTCCGAGACGATCTTGCGGACAGTCTTGAGGTCACGGCCATCGATGCGCGAACCGGTGTCGAGAATGTTCCAGCGCACGACCTTGGCCTGGAGTTCCTTGAACACCGAACCGATCTGCTCGGAGGTGTACTTGGCGTCTTCGCCTTCGGCCGGAGCGAACGCCGCCTTGACCTTCGCCTTGACGGCGTCGACGGCGGCGTAACGCTTCTGCTTGTCGACGTTTTTGTAAGCATTGCTGAGCTCGTCGCCGACGATCTTCAGCATTTCGGCTTCGAGCGCGGAGTAGTCCGGCGCCGTGAAATCGCGCGGCTCCTTGGCGGCAACTTCGGCCAGCTTGATAATGGCGTCGATCACCGGCTGGAAGCCCCTGTGGCCGAACATGACGGCGCCGAGCATCAGTTCTTCGCCGAGTTCCTTGGCTTCGGACTCGACCATCAGCACGGCGTCGGCGGTGCCGGCGACAATGAGGTCGAGCCTGGATTCCTGCATCTCATCGACATGCGGGTTGAGCACGTATTCGCCGTTGATGTAGCCGACTCGGGCGCCGCCGATCGGGCCCATGAAGGGAACGCCCGACAGCGTCAAAGCGGCCGAGGTGGCGACGATCGACAGGATATCGGGATCGTTCTCGAGGTCATGCTGGACGACGGTGACGACGATCTGGGTGTCGTTCTTGTAGCCGTCGGCGAAGAGCGGGCGGATCGGGCGGTCGATCAGGCGGGAAACCAGCGTTTCCTTTTCGCTCGGACGTCCCTCGCGCTTGAAGTAGCCGCCGGGGATCTTGCCGGCGGCGTAGGTCTTTTCCTGGTAGTTGACGGTCAGCGGGAAGAAATCGAGGCCTGGCTTCGGCTCCTTCATCGAAACGACGGTGGCGAGAACCTTGGTTTCGCCGTAGGTCGCAAGCACCGCGCCGTCAGCCTGACGTGCGATCTTGCCGGTTTCCAGGATGAGCGGACGGCCGCCCCATTCGATTTCCACTTTGTGGTAGTTGAACATATCTTGTCCTTAATAAGCGGAAAGGGCCGCGCCGTTTCACGGTGCGCGGATGCCCTTTCCCTGGCTTCCTTTCTCGGGCAGCCACGGGCAAGACAACGGGAAGCTCGGGTAGATTTCGGCGCTGGTTAGCGCACGAGCGTCCTGCAATCCTGCCCCATGACCGTCCATGGGCGGTTTCGAGTGGCCTCTGCACGCTCGAAACCGGGTCTGGCCAATCGGTGCGACTGGCAGAATGCGCGACCGGCGGGCTCTCCTTCGAAAGCCCGCCGGTCAATTCGTCAACGGCGCAGACCGAGCTTCTCGATCAACGTCTGATAGCGCGCGTCATCCTTGCGCTTGAGATAATCAAGCAGGCTGCGGCGCTGGGAGACGAGAGCGAGCAGACCACGGCGGGAATGGTTATCCTTCTTGTGGTCCTTGAAGTGGTCGGTCAGGTTCTTGATGCGCTCGGAAAGGATGGCCACCTGGACTTCCGGAGACCCGGTATCGCCCTTCGCGGTTGCGAATTCACCCATCAATTCCTGTTTGCGCTCGGCAGTAATCGACATCGTGTTTTTCCTTATCTGTTTGAGGAAACGGGTCGCCCTCAGCCGGGATGTCGTCCAGCAGGGGCCGGTGCAAGCAAAGCGACATGGCGCGATGCTGCGGCGCATATAGGGCAATTCCCCGGAAAACACCAGCCCATTCATAAAGCCGGCTTGTCGCAGCCCTTTGCTCGGGTATCCAGGATTCCCTTGACACCGAAACCTTACAGCCACTTCTTGCTTTTGAAGAAGACGATCAGCCCGACAGCAACGGCCAGCATGAACAGCAGCGAAGCCGGGTAGCCATAGTAGGCTTTCAGTTCCGGCATGTTCCACGGCGAGATCTCGGGATCGAAATTCATCCCCCAGATACCGACCAGGAAGGTTAGCGGCATGAAGATCACCGAGACGATGGTGAGATAAGAGATGACGTCGTTGGTGCGCGCCTGGCTCAGCGACAAATGCATTTCGATCAAGCCGGTCAGCATATCACGCTGGTTCTCGACCAGCTCGATCAGCCGCAATGCGTGGTCGAGCGTGTCGTTGAAGAAGATTTTCGTCTCCGGCTTCACATAGGGCACGTCGTTGCGGATCAGCGTCGCCAGCGCGTCGCGCATCGGCCACAGCACGCCCTTGAGCACATTGGCGTCGCGCCGCAATTCGTGCAGCTGGCGCATCTGATGCTTGTGAGGCGTGTTGAGCATCTCGTCCTCGATGCCATCGACCTCCTCGCTACCGGCCTCAATCGGCGGGAAATAGCTGTCGACGATGGTCGATGAGCGCATAGGCCAGATAGTCGGCGCCGCGCATCCGCAAGCGGTTGGGCAACGCTGCGGCGATGCGCTTGCGTACGGGGTCGAACGGATCGCCTTCGCGCTCCTGGAAGGTGACGACGAATTTCTTGCCGAAGAACACCGCGATCTGCTCATAGCGATGCACCTTGACGTCGTCGATCATGCGCATGACGACGAAGGCGTGGTCCTCGAAGAAGTCGACCTTCGGCCGCTGGCCGGTGTTGACGACATCTTCCAGAGCCAGTGGATGCAGGTTGAAGATCCGGCCGATCTCCTCGATCAGCTGGATGTTGGCGAGACCGGTGCAGTCCAGCCAGACGACCGGCCAGTTGTCGCAATGGGTGTTGAGATCGTCGATGCTGGCATCGTTGATGGTCTTGAATTTTTCAGGCGAGATCAGCGTCAGCCGCAGCTCGGACCGTCGCGCCGCCGGATCGGCGATCAGCGTGCCAGGCGAGGCGCCAACCGGCGGCCGCCGCGTTGTCACCGGCGCCCGCTTCTTCACCGCCTCAGCCTTTGCCATGTGCCCCTCGGATGTGACGTCGACGTAAAACTAGACGAGAGTGGTCAGCCGGCAAAGACCCGCTTCGGCTTGAACATGCCTTGCTCGATGGCGCCGATGGCGACCAGCTTGCCGCGCGCCGTGGCGCAGGCTTCCTCGGCTTCCACGGGCGCGTCGCGGCCGCGGATGATGACGGGATTGCCAAGGCGGATCTTGGTCGCCGCTTCGTCGCTGATGGCAATCTGCGGCAGGCAGTCGAGCGCGGCCGACGTGTCGACGAGCAGCGCATCGATTGCGCCAAAGTCGATCGGCGCATCGGCAACATCGGCGTCGCCCTCTCTGTCAGCTTCGCGCTGTTCGCCGAAACGGGCGGCTTCCAGTTCGGCGACGGTGACGAAATCCTCCTGGGTGAACGGCTCGACCTCGACCCGGCGCAATTCGGCGATGTGGCCGAAGCAGCCGAGGTCGCGGCCCATGTCGCGGGCCAGCGAGCGAACATAGGTGCCTTTGCCGCATTCGACCTCGAACAAGGTGTGGCCGGCAGCGTGCTCGACGATGTCCAGACGGCCGATCTCGATCTCGCGCGCGGGGATGTCGACTGTCTCGCCCCCACGAGCGAGATCGTAGGCGCGTTCGCCTGATATCTTGATGGCCGAGAATTGCGGCGGTGTCTGCATGATGACGCCGGTGTAGTTCGGCAGCAGCGCCCTGACATCGTTTTCCGCCGGACGGCGGTCGGAACTTTGCGTCACCGGGCCTTCGAGATCGTCGGTCGAACGCTCCTCGCCCCAGGCGACGGTGAACCGGTAGATTTTGGCGCCGTCCTGCACGTAAGGCACGGTCTTGGTTGCCTCGCCGAGCGCGATCGGCAGCATGCCAGAGGCCAGCGGGTCGAGCGTGCCGGCATGGCCGGCCTTTTCTGCCTGGAAAAGCCATTTGATCTTGGAGACGGCTTCGGTCGAACCCATGCCAACCGGCTTGTCCAGCACCACCCAGCCGGAGATCGGCCGTCCCTTCTTCTTGCCGCGGCGCCCCACTATTTCTCGTCCTTGTCGTTGTCTTCGCCATCGGCACCCAAGTCTCGCGCGACTTCGGGCGATTTCAGCAAATCGTTGATCCTGGCGAAATTGTCGAAGGACGTATCGAGCTTGAAGCGGAACTCCGGCATGAACTTCATCTGGCGGAGCGCGCCGGAGACGCGGCCACGGACGAACTTCGCATGCTTGTTGAGCGCGTCGATGACCGCACCCGTGTCCTTGGCGCCGAGCGGCGAAACGAAGGCCGTTGCGACCCTCAGATCAGTGGACATGCGCACTTCCGAGACCGAAACCACGGTGTTCTCGATCAGCGGGTCGATAATCTCGCCGCGCTGCAAGGTTTCCGACAGCGCATGGCGCACCTGTTCGGCGACGCGAAGCATGCGCTGGGATGGACTGGAGGCGGTTGGACGGGGCATTTTTCTCAATCCGGAAAGCGTGAGGCGCGGGATGGGACCGTGCCGCCATGTCTCATATTTGTTCTATGCATGTCGTTTATCCCGCACTTTTGGGCGACAGGCATTAAAGTTAGGGCGGCGGTCTTTCGACCACCGCCCGGTCGTATCGACGGTATACGAACTCAGAGCGTCCGGGTCACCATCTCGACGCGGAAGCACTCGATGATGTCGCCGACGCGCATGTCCTCGTAGTTCTGGAAGGCCATGCCGCACTCCTGGCCGCCCGGAACTTCCGCGACTTCATCCTTGAAGCGCTTGAGGGTCTTCAGCGTACCTTCGTGGATGACGACGTTGTCGCGGATCAGGCGCACGCCCGCTCCACGCTCGACCTTGCCTTCGGTGACACGGCAGCCGGCGATCTTGCCGACCTTGGTGATGTCGAAGATCTCGAGGATCTCGGCATTGCCGATGAAGGTCTCGCGGCGTTCCGGCGACAGCAGGCCGGAAAGTGCTGCCTTCACATCGTCGACGAGGTTGTAGATGATCGAGTAGTAGCGGATTTCGATGCCCGCGGCCGCCGCGGCCGCACGTGCCTGCACGTTGGCACGGACGTTGAAGCCGATGATCGCGGCCCCCGAGGTCTCCGCCAGCGACACGTCGCTTTCGGTGATGGCGCCGGCGCCGGCATGAACGATGCGCGCACGCACCTCGTCGGTGCCAAGCTTGTCGAGAGCGGCGTTGATCGCCTCGATCGAACCCTGCACGTCGCCCTTGATGACCAGCGGGAATTCCTTCAACCCGCTCGTCTGCAGCTGCGACATCATCTGTTCGAGCGAGCCGCGCTGGCCGGCATGGCGAGCCACTGCCTTCTCGCGCGCCAGACGCTGGCGATATTCGGTGATCTCACGGGCGCGGGCCTCGTTGTTGACGACAGCGAAGCGGTCGCCGGCTTGCGGCGTGCCCTGCAGGCCAAGCACCTCGACCGGCATTGCCGGCGGAGCCTCCTTGATCTGCTCGCCACGGTCGTTGACCAGCGCGCGCACCCGGCCCCATTCGTTGCCGGCGACGAGGATGTCGCCCGGCATCAAAGTGCCGGTCTGCACCAGTACGGTGGCGACGGGGCCACGGCCCTTGTCCAGCTGGGCTTCGATGACCACGCCCTCGGCGGTACGGTCCGGATTGGCCTTGAGGTCGAGGATTTCGGCCTGCAGCAGGATCGCTTCCAACAGCTTGTCGAGGTTGGTGCCCTTGGTCGCCGACACTTCGACGTCCAGCACTTCACCGCCCATCGATTCGACGAACACCTCATGGCGCAGCAGTTCCGACCGCACCTTCTGCGGATCGGCATCATGCTTGTCGATCTTGTTGATCGCCACGATGATCGGAACGCCGGCCGCCTTGGCATGGCTGATCGATTCGATGGTCTGCGGCATGACGCTGTCGTCGGCCGCCACCACCAGGATGGCGATGTCGGTCGCCTGAGCGCCGCGGGCGCGCATCGCCGTGAAGGCGGCGTGACCGGGCGTGTCGATGAAGGTGATCTTCTGACCGTTCTTCTCGACCTGGTAGGCGCCGATATGCTGGGTGATGCCGCCGGCTTCGCCGGAGACGACATTGGCATTGCGGATGGCGTCGAGCAGCGAGGTCTTGCCGTGGTCGACATGGCCCATGATGGTCACGACAGGCGGCCGCGACACCAGGTCCTCGGCATTGTCGGCAATGTTGAACAGGCCTTCCTCGATGTCGGACTCGGCGACGCGGCGGACCGTGTGGCCGAATTCGGTGGCGACCAGCTCGGCCGTGTCGGCGTCGATGATGTCGCCCGGCTTCAGGATCTGGCCCTGCTTCATGAAGTACTTGACCACATCGACGGCGCGCTCGGACATGCGCTGCGCCAGTTCCTGGATGGTGATGGTTTCAGGCAGGATCACTTCGCGCATAACCTTCTCGCGCGGCTCATTGTGCATCGCGCGCTTGAATTTTTCCTGGCGGCGACGCATCGACGACAGCGAGCGGGCGCGCGCGTCCTCGTCGGAAAGAGCCGTGTTGAGGGTCAGCTTGCCGCGACGACGGTCTTCCTCGGCCTTGGTCGGCTTGGCCGGGCGCGCCACTTCGGGCGTAACCGGACGGCGTACCGGGGCACCGGCGGCGGTGCGCTTCGGCTTGACCTCTTCCTCGTCGTCCGACGCCACAAGCTCGGCAGCCTGCGGCGCGCGGCGGCGCGCTTCTTCCTCGGCGCGGCGGCGGGACTCGGCCTCGGTCTGCAGGCGGGCTTCTTCCTCGGCCTGACGGCGCGCGGATTCCTCGCGCTCGCGCTTGCGGCGTTCCTCATCCTCGTTGCGGCGCTTGGCCTCTTCGATGGCGCGTTGGCGGTCCTCGACGTCGCGAACCTTGGAGCCTTCGAGCGCCCTGCGGCGCGCTTCCATTTCATTGCGCGACAGTTCGTTCAGCACCATGCCGCCGCGTTCGGCCGGCGGTGGCGGAGGCGGCGCCTTGGGCGCTTCCTGCACGACGGGGGCTGCCACTACCGCAGGCTTGGGCGTAAATACGGGTGCAGCCACCGGCTCCGGCTTGTCGCCGGGCATGGAGAATTTGCGCTTCTTGATCTCGACCTGGACCTGCTTGGTGCGGCCATGCGAGAAATTCTGTCGCACGACGCTCTGCTCGGTACCGGGGCGCTTCAGCGTCAAGGTCTTCTTCGGTGTAACACTCAACGTCTTGTCGTCGCCCGATTTCGTATCGCTCATTCCATATCCTCTGCAGCATCATCTTCGTCAGCAACGGCCGCAAGCATTGCCAGATCGTCGGGGGTTCCGCCCCGATATCGGTCGAGCGCAACCATGCGCCTCTCAACCGCCTTGCCCGCGTCTCCCGCGAGAACGGCAGCATGTATCACATTTGTACCCCCCAATGCCAAGCTCAACTCGGCCTCGGAGAAAAGTTTGTAGGCAAGGACTGCAGGCCCGCCGAGGTGGACAGTTGCCCGCCGCGCCTGACTGATCTTGCGCACGCCATCGTCGGATGCTTCGATCGCGTGGAGCACGAAAAGCGCCGACCCCGAGCGCACCGCGCTCTCGACCTTGGTTGCGCCGAGTGCGATCGAGCCAGCCTTGCGGGCAAGGCCAAGCATACCCAAAGCGGATCGTGCAAGCAGTCCGTCGACCATGCCGCCGAGATCGGGCGGCACGACGACCTGCGCCTTGAAGGCGCGGGCAAACAGGTTCTTCGCCGCCGCCTTGTCGATATGTAGGCGGTCGGCGCTCACCCAACAACCACGGCCGGGCAGATTTCTCTTCAGGTCAGGAACGACGGCCGAATCCGGGCCGACGACGAAACGGATCAGCTCATCCGGCTCGGCTTGCTTGCGCGTGACGATGCAGGTGCGATCGTTCATCTCGTCCTGGGGCGGGTTGTGTGCGATGCGGTTTCACCTCACGCACCAACGGCTTCGTCAGCCGGGACCTGTTCGGCTGCAAGCTCGTCTTCGGTGATCCAGCCGGCCTTGAGGCGGGCTGCCAGAACCATCTGCTCGGCGTCGGCGCGCGACACGCCGTGATTGGCGAGCACACCCGGGAATACCTTGGTCTCGCCGTCCTTGCGTTCCTTCCAGCCGGTCAGGTCGTCGGCGGCATAGCCGGCGAAATCCTCGATCGTCTTCACGCCATCCTCGCCGAGCGTCACCATCATGGCGGTGGTGACGCCAGGGATCTCGCGCAGTTCGTCGGTGACGCCCAGCGCCTTGCGCTTGTCGTCATGCTCGGCTTCGATCTTCTCCAGATATTCGCGGGCGCGGGTCTGGATCTCCGAAGCGGTGTCTTCGTCGAAACCGTCGATCGAGGCGATCTCGCCCGAATCGACATAGGCAACTTCCTCGACGCTGGTGAAGCCTTCGGAGGCCAACACCTGGCCGACCATCTCGTCGACATCAAGGGCTTCCATGAACAGCGACGAGCGTTCGACGAATTCCTTCTGGCGGCGCTCGGATTCCTCGGCCTCGGTCAGGATGTCGATGTCCCAGCCGGTGAGCTGCGAGGCAAGACGCACGTTCTGGCCACGACGACCGATGGCAAGCGACAGCTGGTCATCGGGAACCACCACTTCGATGCGCTCGGCATCCTCGTCGAGCACGACCTTGGCGACTTCCGCCGGCTGCAGCGCGTTGACGATGAAGGAGGCAGCCGAAGGCGACCACGGGATGATGTCGATCTTTTCGCCCTGCAATTCGCCGACCACGGCCTGGACGCGGCTGCCGCGCATACCGACGCAGGCGCCGACCGGATCGATCGACGAGTCACGCGAAATGACGGCGATCTTGGCGCGCGAGCCTGGATCGCGGGCGACCGACTTGATCTCGATGATGCCGTCATAGATTTCCGGCACTTCCATGGTGAAGAGCTTGGCCATGAACTGCGGATGGGTGCGCGACAGGAATATCTGCGGGCCGCGCTGTTCGCGGCGCACGTCGTAGACATAGGCGCGGACGCGGTCGCCGTACTTGTAGTTTTCACGCGGGATCAGCTCGTCGCGGCGGATAATCGCCTCGCCACGGCCGAGATCGACGATGACGTTGCCATATTCGACGCGCTTGACGGTGCCGTTGACTATCTCGCCGATGCGGTCCTTGTATTCGTCATACTGGCGGTCGCGCTCGGCCTCGCGCACTTTCTGCACGATGACCTGCTTGGCTGACTGGGCGGCGATGCGGCCGAAATCCATTGGCGGCAGCTGTTCGGCGATGAAGTCGCCAAGCTGGGCGTCCGGATTGCGCTCGCGGGCCGAGGAAATGGCGATCTGGGTGGCGTAGTCGTCGACCTTCTCGACCACTTCCATCAGCCGCTGCAGCTTCATCTCGCCGGTGTTGGCGTTGATGTCGGCGCGGATGTTGGTTTCCTGGCCGTAGCGCGAGCGCGCGGCCTTCTGGATCGCATCAGCCATGGCGGCAATGACGATCGACTTGTCGATCGACTTTTCACGCGCCACCGCGTCGGCGATCTGCAGCAGTTCAAGTCTGTTGGCGCTTACAACCATCTTATTTCTCCCGAGCTTGTTGCCGAGCTTTTAGGCCCGGGCGCTCATCATAGTTCCTGTTCGATTTCGTCTTCCGCGCCGCCTTCAGCACCTTCGGGTGCATCATCAGCTTCGCCGCGGCGTTTCTTGGCTTCCTTGCGTTCCCGGTTGTCCTTCGAAAGGGCATCGCGAATAAGGTCGTCGGTGAGGATCAGCCGCACATCGGCGATCGCGTCATAAGGAATGCGAACCGTCGGCTCTTCGCCGTAGGCGGCCTTGTCGCGCTCGAGCAGCATGTCGTCTTCGCCGGCTTCGGCGATCTTGCCCTTGAAGCGCTTGCGGTCGGCGACCGGCACCGAGGTTTCCATCTTCACCAGATGGCCGGTCCAGGTGACGAAATCCGACTTGCGTACCAGCGGCCGGTCGATGCCCGGCGACGACACTTCGAGATGATAGGCCTTCTCGATCGGGTCATCGACGTCGAGCGCCGGCGACACAGCGCGGCTGACCTCTTCGCAATCCTCGACGGTCATGGTGCCGTCCTCGCGTTCGGCCATGATCTGCAGCGTCAGGCCGTTCTGGCCCGACAGATGCACCCGCACGAGGCGGAAGCCAATGCCTCGCAACACCGGCTGGACGATCAGCGCGATGCGCGCATCGATACCGCTTTCGCGGATGATGCGGTCGTCGGCTTCGCTTGCCGTTGCAGTCATGCGGTTCCTGTCGTTCTCTGGATCAGGATGATCGTCGTCCCGAACCATCTCTTTGCTGATGGCTGACCGGCAGGTAATAAAAAAGAGCGGGACCGGGTGGACCCACTCTTCGTCATACCGACCAAGAATTTGAGGCTGATATAGACGATCCCTGCCGGTGTTTCAAGTCTGTTGACGGGCCGGGCAGAGTGCAGCCGGGGACGGCTGGCAGGATTGCGCGCGGCGCATGCCGGCTATGCGGTAACGGCCCTGTGATCCCGGATTTCACATCCCTATGTTGCACTGCACAAATCAAAGATGAGCGCGCGGTGGCGCGCGAAAGGTCAAGACAATGAGCAACCGTACCGTGTTTTCCGCCATAGGCGACGCCTTTGCCCTGTTCGGCAGCGCCGTTGCCGCCTCGCGGGCCGTCGAAGCCGGCCGCAAGCCGCGCGCCAACGATCTGCGCCGGCTCGGCATGGACCCGACCGCTTTCGGCAAGATCGGCCGTTTCTGAAGCCAGACCGGCTGTTGATGCGGGACACTTTCCCGCATCGAACTATTTTCTGATGCCAGACCGGCTGTCGATGCGGGACACTTTCCCGCATCGAACTATTTTCTGATGAAGGTGAGATAGGCCGGCCGTCGGCCCTCGCGAATGGCTTTCGCCTCGTAGCGTGTGCCCGGCCAGCCTTCATAGGGCCGATGCCAGTCGGCCCCACCTTGCGCCTGCCAGAGGAGCGCGCCATGCGCCCGACAGTGCAACAAGGTCCAGTTCACATAGGTGTCGATGTCGGATGCGAAGCGGAATTTTCCGCCCGGCTTCAGCACGCGCGCGAACCGATCGAGGTTGAGCGGGCTGACGAAACGCCGCTTCCAGTGCTTTTTCTTCGGCCAGGGATCGGGGTAGAGCAGATCGATGCCGTCGAGCGACGCCTGCGGCAACCAATCGAGCAGGTGCGTGGCGTCGTCATCATAAACGCGAAGATTGGCAAGCGGCTTTTCCCGCACCGCCATCATCAGCTTGGCCATGCCGTTGACGAACGGCTCGACACCGATGAAGCCGGTCGCCGGTGCCTCCGTGGCACGGTGCAGCAGATGCTCACCGCCGCCGAAGCCGATTTCCAGCCGAACCGTTGAAACATCCGCTGAGAATAGCGCGCGCAATTCTGCCGGCGCCTGGACGGAGAGGTCGAGGCCATAGGCCCCAAGACCGCTTTCCAGCGCCGCCGCCTGCTGCGGGCGAATGGTCTTGCCGTGCCGGCGGCCGAAGAACCCTTCGGTCGCGCGGCTCCGCCTGTCCTGTGGATCCATGGCCTGGTCGCGCGCCGCGCTTAGATTGAGATGAGATTTGGGATTGAGATGAGATTTGGCTGAAATCTCATCTCAATCTAATCCTTTGTTGGAGCACGATCTTTTCCAAAAAACCGGTACCCACTTTTTGGAATCATGCCTAAGCAGCGATCGCGTCCTTGAGCGCCTTGGCCAGATCGGTCTTTTCCCAGGAGAAGGACCCGTCTCGGCCGGCCTTGCGGCCGAAATGGCCGTAGGACGAGGTCTTTGCGTAGATCGGCTTGTTGAGGTCGAGATGCCTGCGGATGCCGGATGGCGACAAATCCATCACCGTGCGCAGCGCTTCCTCGAGCTTGGCCTCGTCGACCTTGCCGGTGCCGTGCAGGTCGACATAGACCGACAGCGGCTGAGCAACGCCGATGGCGTAGGACAGCTGGATGGTGCAGCGGTCGGCGAGCTTGGCCGCCACTACATTTTTGGCGAGATAGCGCGCCGCATAGGCGGCAGAGCGGTCGACCTTGGTGGTGTCCTTGCCGGAGAAGGCGCCGCCGCCGTGCGGGGCAGCACCACCGTAGGTGTCGACGATGATCTTGCGGCCGGTCAGGCCGGCGTCGCCGTCCGGTCCACCGATGACGAACTTGCCCGTCGGGTTGATGTACCACATGCAATCGTCGGCGATCTTGAGGTCGCCGAGCGCCTCACGGATGTAAGGCTCAACGACCTTGCGGACCTTCTTGGAATCCCAGGTCGCGTCGAGATGCTGCGTCGACAGCACGATCTGCGTCGCTTCGGCGGCTTTGCCATCGACATAGCGAACGGTGACCTGGCTCTTGGCGTCGGGTCCGAGCTTGCCGGCTTCGCCGTTGTTTTCGTGACGGGCAGCGGCGAGCAGTTCGAGAATCTTGTGGCTGTAATAGATCGGCGCCGGCATCAGGTCCGGGGTCTCGCGGCAGGCATAGCCGAACATGATGCCCTGGTCGCCGGCACCCTCTTCGCCCTGGCGGTCGGCGGCGTTGTCGACTCCCTGGCCGATGTCGGGCGACTGGCCGTGCAGCAGAACCTCGATCTTTGCCGTCTTCCAGTGGAAGCCGGCCTGCTCGTAGCCGATTTCGCGGATCGCCTTGCGGGCGACCGACTTGAACTTGGCCGGGTTGACGACCGAATGCCCGGCGGCGTCCTTGAGGATGTTGCCGGCTTTGTCCCGCTTCAGCAGAGTATCGGGAACCCTTACTTCGCCGGCGATGACGACGCGGTTGGTGGTTGCGAGCGTCTCGCAGGCGACGCGGACTTTCCATGGGTCCATGCCGGTCTTCTTGGCCTCGCGATAGACCAGATCGACGATCTCGTCCGAGATGCGGTCACAGACTTTATCGGGATGACCCTCGGCCACGGATTCCGAGGTGAAGAAGTAGTTCTGCCGCGTCACGGGTGTCCCCTCTTGAAAAAACGATCGGCAGGGCTGCCGATTTTGGCGCGCCACGTGTTAACGGTGCCGGGCGCCGCTCGTCAAGCGGTGCCGCGGTTCTGGCATGAGTGTCGCAGCAATATATCTTGTACCACCGGCGGCCTGGCACCGCCGGCAGTCGAGCCTCTGGGCTACTCGGGCCCGGGGGATTACTGGGGCCAATGGGTCAATCGACCCACCGAATCACTCGGCATCTTCGGCAGAAAGGGACTTCACAAGGTCGATAATCCGGCGGCGTACCTTCACATCCGCGATCTTCACGAACGCGCGGTTGAGTTGAAGTCCTTCCGGACTGCCGCAGAATTCGACGGCGAAGGCCATCGAAGTGTCCTCGGCAAATCCTCTATTACCCACCGGCTCCTGCCCTGGCGCATCCTCGAAAAAGAAGGCGACAGGCACGCTGAGTATCGAGGCTATTGCCTGCAGACGACTGGCGCCGACGCGGTTCGTTCCTTTTTCATATTTTTGGATCTGCTGAAACGTAATACCGAGATTTTCACCAAGCTTTTCCTGGCTCATTCCAAGCATATTGCGCCGAAGGCGGACGCGACTTCCGACATGGATGTCGATCGGATTCGGTTTCTTCTTGTTTTCTTCTGTCATTTTTTCCTCGCCGAATTTTTCCGGCCTTTTCTATTTTTCTCGCCCAAACGAAGCCGGAGCCAACTGCCCCAACAGAAACACCAACCGACTTCGAGAAAATTAGGCGGTAACAGTATGAGTTTCTAATGTGTCGACTGTCAATTCACCCGTAGCCGTTGCCTTACGTTCAAGCTGAGGGCGATTGCGGCAAACACCAACATGATCAGCATTCCGTTAATGCGCCGCCCCGCGGCGGAGATGAAGGCTTGGCCGGAGATCGGCACCCGCACGTCGATGGCGCCACGTGCATCGACCGCCAATGCGTCGACGATGCGTCCCCGCGTATCGACAACGGCGGAAATGCCGTTGTTGGCGGCGCGCAACAACGGCAATCCGTTTTCCACCGCGCGAATCTGAGCCTGCCTGAAATGCTGGTACGGCCCAGGCGTGTCGCCGAACCATGCGTCGTTGGTGACGTTTACAATAAGCTGGGATGACGTTGCGTCAACAGCCACAAGATCAGGAAAGATCACCTCGTAGCAAATGAACGGCAAGGCGCTGATGCCGCCGGGCAGAGCGATCGGATGGCGCTCGTTGCCGGCGGCGAAGTTCATCGGCCCGGCGACGAGCTGTCCGATGCCGAAGCGGCTGAGCAGACCGGAAAACGGCAGATACTCGCCGAACGGCACCAGATGGACCTTGTCGACGGCATCAGCGATTTCGCCCTTGTCATCGATCGCCACCACCGAATTGTAGTAGCGGCTGTCGGCATCCGCCCCGGATCCGCGCTCCTCGCGCACGACGCCGGCAATCAGCATCTTACCAGGCTGCAGCATGTCGCCGAGCGCGGTCAGCGCGTCCGGACGCTCGGTGAACAGGAAGGGTACCGAGGTCTCCGGCCACAGGATCAACTGCGGTTTGTTATGGCCGGGATCGGGCGCTGCGGCCGACAGGCCCATCATCGTGGCGAAGATGCGGTCGCGCACCGAGGCGTCCCATTTTTCGCTGAGGTCGACATCCGGTTGCACGATACGGACATCGAGAGTGCGGGTTGTCGGCTTGTCGGGGGTCGCGAGCCTGAAATAGCCGAAGCCAGCATGGGCGGCGACGAGAATGGCAAGCAGGACCACACCGAGACGGACATGCCGGCGTGCTGCAAGCAAGGCCGGCATGGCGAAGACAAAGACCGCCAGCGCGTTCATGCCGACCATGCCGGTCACCGACACGCTTTGCATCAACAGCGGCACGGGCATCGCCGCATAGCCGACGGCATTCCAGGGAAAGCCGGTGAACAGGAAGCCGCGCAGCCATTCCGTCAGGCCAAAAGCAAAGGCAAGGGCGGCAACGCGGCCAATATCGTTGGTCCATAACAGCCGCGCGACGACGGTGGCGAAGCCGTAGAAAAATGCCAGCGCCAAAGGAATGCCGACGACCGCGAAGGGTAAGGCCCAGGCGAAACTGTCGGCCTCGACCAGAAGCGCCTCGCCGATCCACCATAGGCCGGCGAGGAAATAGCCGAAGCCGAACCACCAGCCGATGGCAAAAGCCGGCCGCAGGCGCCTGAGCCAGCCGTCGGAAGCCTCGCCGGTGGCGCCGTCGAGCAGCCAGACCAGCAGTGGAAACGAGACGAAACAGACGGCGAAGAAATCGTAAGGCGCCTGGGCGAGCACCGCCAGCGCCCCGGCAAGAAACGCCACCAGCGCGCGCCGCCAGCCCCAAAGCAGAATTATCCGGCCGGCAAGGCGCTCCATACAGACTTCCCAGGTCGCGCGAATCAAGAGCCAAGATTTATCAGATTTATTGAAACGCGAACCGGCCGATCGCTGCGCTATCGGTGCCATCCCTCGATGGTTAGCCCGCTCAGTTGCTCGGCCTCCTCGCGCGGCACGGTGCGCAAGGTCTGGGAGAAGGTCCAGACATGGCCTTCGGGGTCGCGCGCCCGATACTGCCGTTCGCCGTAGAAATGGTCGGCAGGCTCCTCGACGATTTGGGCTCCAGCCGCCATTGCCCGCTCACAATGCACGTCCAGGCCGTCTTTCAGACGCACACAGACCGACTGAGTGTTCTTGCCGCCGACGCTTACCGGACTGGCAATATGATCGGCCCATTCGGAATCGACGATGATGTAGCCGTCGCCAAAGCGCATTTCGGCATGGACCAGCCGTCCGTCGGCATCGCTGACCACCATGCTCGGCTCGAAGCCGAAGGCCGTTTCGAGCCATTTCAATGCGGCTCGCGGGTCCTTGTAGAAGACACCCGAGCCAAAGGTTGAGTGCTTGAAGGGATCGTCGATCGTCATCGGCCGGGCAACGTTCTGTCCTAGGCCTGCTCGGTGCGGGGGGCGGTCACGCGGCGGCGACGCTCGCCCTTCTGGTTCTGGACGATGCGCACCCGCTTGACGCGGCGCGGATCGGCGTCGAGCACGTGGAATTCGAAGCCGGGGATGGCTTGCACAACCTCACCACGCGCGGGCACGCGACCGAGCGTGTTGAAAATCATGCCGCCGATCGTGTCGACATATTCACCATGCTCACCGGCGGTAAAGTCCTCGCCGATCATCTTGGCGACCTCGTCGATCTCGGCCTTGCCGTCGACGACGAACACGCCCTCGCCGGTCTGGGTGATCAGCGGCTCGTCCTCGTCATGCTCGTCCTCGATATCGCCGACGACCATCTCGACGATGTCTTCCAGCGAGGCGAGACCATCGGTGCCGCCATATTCGTCGATGACCAGCGCCATCTGGGTTCGCGTCGTCTGCATATGGCCCATCAGGTCGGAGGCAAGCATCGAGGGCGGCACGAACAGCACCGGGCGGATCAGATTGAGGTCGCCGATGGTGCGGCCGAGATCGACCTGGGCGAGGTCGAGAAGCGTCGTTGCCGGCGTCTTCCTGGATGTTCTGCCCTTCTTGACCCGGGCGACCTTGGTGATGTGGGCCAGCACGTCGCGGATGTGAACCATGCCGCGCGGATCGTCGAGGGTCTCGGAATAGACCGGCATGCGGGAATGGCCGGACTGCTCGAACAGACCGAGCAGATCGCCCAACGTCGTGGTGATCTCGACGGCCTCAATATCGGCGCGCGGCACCATGACGTCCTCGACGCGTACCTCGCGCAGGCGCAATATGTTGTTGAGCATGGCGCGTTCGCCGGGCGAGAAAGACCCGGCATCGCTGGTCGTTTCGGCAAGCGCGCCGGCGATTTCCTCGCGCAGGCTGGTGCCGTTCCGCTGCCTGAAAAGGCCCAAGACGCGGTCGAACAGGGACGGACCGGCAGGCGATGGCTCGCTGGCAATACTACCAGAAGCGAGGCTGCCGGAACTGGGACTCGGACTCGATCCCTCTTCCGTCGTATCGGAAGGCTTTGTCGCACTGCCAGCCTCGGGGCGGGCGGCAGTTTCTGGTTTGTCGTTCATCGTCGTCCGGTCAATTGGTCTTTTGTCATTACGTGTAGGGATCGGGAATGGCAAGCCTTGCGAGCGCTGAGCGCTCGATGGCTTCCATCTCCTCGGCCTCTGCATCGGTCTCGTGATCGTAGCCCAGCAAATGCAGCAGGCCGTGGATGACGAGATGGGTGATATGGTTCTCGAAGGGCTTGTCTTCCAGGGCTGCTTCGCGCGCCACCGTCTCGGCGGCCAGCACGATGTCACCCAGCATGGGCGGCAGCTTGCCACCCCTGGGGAACGGAAAAGCCGGGAAAGACAAGACGTTGGTCGCCTTGTCCTTGCCGCGCCAGCCGACATTGAGGGTACGGATATGGGCATCGTCGGAAAAGACGATGCTGAGTTCGGAAGGACCGGCAGCAGCGGTTTCGGCAAAGGCAGCCGACACGGCGCGATCGACCAGACGCGTCAGCGCCGCCTCATCGGGCCAGTCGCCGGCCTCGACCGACATATCGATCTCGACGGGAACCGAACTGTCCCCGCCGCCAGGTCTTATGTCTTCAGGCATGAGCCCGCATCGTCACATCAGCTCTCGGCGCCGAGGCCGCGTGCCAGCTTGGCGTCGCGGTCATAGGCCCTGACGATTTCGGCCACCAGCGGGTGGCGCACAACGTCGACATCGTTGAAGCGCACGGTTACCGCGCCGGCCACGCCGTCAAGGACACGCAAGGCTTCGACGAGGCCCGACTTGGTGCTTGGAGGCAGATCGATCTGCGTCGGATCGCCGGTGACGATCATGCGCGAATTCTCGCCGAGGCGGGTCAAAAACATCTTCATCTGCATCGGCGTGGTGTTCTGCGCCTCGTCGAGGATGACGGCGGCATGCGCCAGCGTGCGGCCGCGCATGAAGGCCAGCGGCGCGATCTCGATGACCTCGGCGGCAATGGCGCGCTCGACCTTGTCGGCCGGCATCATGTCGTAGAGCGCGTCATAGAGGGGCCGCAGGTACGGATCGACCTTTTCCTTCATATCGCCGGGCAGAAAACCCAGCCGCTCGCCGGCCTCGACCGCTGGGCGTGACAGGATGATGCGCTCGACCATGCCGCGTTCGAGCAGCATCGCCGCATGCGCCACCGCCAGATAGGTCTTGCCGGTGCCGGCGGGGCCAATGCCGAAGACAAGTTCCGAACGCTCCAGCGCCCGCATATAGGCGTCCTGGTTGAGCGAACGGGCATAGATCGTCTTCTTGCGGGTGGAGATCTGGGCGGCCGAGACTTTGCCCTTGCGTTCCAGCGTCGGCAGCGTCAGCTGGTCGTCGGCGGCAATGGCCATGCGCACGGCGCCATCGACGTCGGACTGGCCAATGTCGGTGCCCTTCTGGAGAATGCCGTAGAGATTGTCGAGTGCGCGGCGCGCCTGTTCGGCCGCCGAGGCCGAGCCCTTGATGGTCAACTGGTTGCCGCGCGAGCGGATGTCGACGCCGAGCTTCTGCTCGAGCCGGGCCAAATTCTCGTCGAACTGACCGTACAGGGCGCTGGCAAGCTTGTTGTTGTCGAAAGTCAGAACGATGTGCGCCATGTCAGAGGCCCCGGATGTCTGGTTCTGGGGCAGAGTCTTCACTTCAGCAGCGCTCAACCGTCTCTCCTCATCTGCCGAGGCCATCAAGCCAACTCGGCGAACAGGCTATTGTAGCCCGTCTTCGTGATTCGCACCCGGATAATGTCACCGATTTCGCCGGCCTTTTCATCAACAATAACCGGCTGCAGCCAGGGCGAGCGGCCGACCTTCTGGCCGGCCTGACGGCCGGGCTTCTCGATCAGCGTGTCGATGGTGCTGCCGACCAGGCCCAGGCCGAAATCCTGCTGTTGTTTCAGCAGCAGCGCCTGCAGGCGTTGCAGGCGCTCGTCCTTGACCGCTTCCGGCACGTGATCGGGCATATCGGCGCCCGGCGTGCCGGGACGCGGCGAATATTTGAACGAGAAGGCCGAGGCGTAGTTCACCTGGCCCACCAGATCCATCGTCGCCTCGAAATCGGCGTCGGTTTCGCCGGGGAAGCCGACGATGAAGTCACCGGACAGCGCGATGTCGCCGCGTGCAGCGCGGATGCGCTCGAGCAGCGCCAGATAGTCCTTGGCCGTGTGCCTGCGGTTCATCGCCTTGAGGATGCGGTCTGACCCGGATTGCACCGGCAGGTGCAGATAAGGCATCAAAGCCGGGAGGTCGCGATGGGCAGCGATCAATTCGTCGTTCATGTCGCGCGGATGGCTGGTGGTGTAGCGCAGCCGCGCCAGGCCGGGAATTTCGGCTAGCCGGAACAGCAGACGGCCAAGCCCCCATTCCATGCTATCCTCACCCTTGCCGTGCCATGCATTGACGTTCTGCCCCAGCAGCGTCACCTCGCGCACACCGGCATCGGCCAGCCGCTCGGCTTCGGCGACGATCTGCGCCACCGGCCGCGACACTTCCGAGCCCCTGGTATAGGGCACGACGCAGAAGGTGCAGAATTTGTCGCAGCCTTCCTGTACCGTGAGGAAGGCGGTGACGCCGCGCTTGATCATTTCGGCACGCTTCGGCTGCGGCAGATGCTCGAACTTGTCCTCGATGGCGTATTCGGTCTCGACGATCTTCTCGCCGCCACGCACCCGGGCCAGCACATCGGGCAGCCGGTGATAGGTCTGCGGGCCGATGACCAGATCGACAGCAGGCGAACGGCGGATGATTTCCGCGCCTTCGGCCTGCGCGACGCAACCGGCGACGCCGATCAGCATTTCGCGCCCAACTGCTGCGCGTTCAGCCTTCATGTCGCGGATGCGGCCGAGCTCAGAATAGACCTTTTCCGCCGCCTTCTCCCTGATATGGCAGGTGTTGAGCAGCACCAGGTCGGCGTCGGCGATGACATCGGTTGCGGTGTAGCCGTCGGCGGCCAGCGCATCGGTCATGCGCTGTGAGTCATAGACATTCATCTGGCAGCCATAGGTCTTGACGAAGACCTTTTTGGCCGGGGCGGACGCCGCAGCAGCGCTTTGCGAGGCGCTGTCGGGGTCGTTCCGCTCTATCGTGTTCAAATCCATCCGGCGGCTTCTAACGCCTTTCCGTGACAAAAAACAGACGATTCTCGGGCATCGTCTCGTAGGCGCTCGGCCTGCGCTAGCGGCTCGGTCGGGGATCGGCGAGCGCGGCCTGCATCATGGCGCGCACCTGGCTTTCCATCATCCTCGACGTTTCCTTGCGGTTCGAGCCCTTGGAAAAGGCGATGGGCTCGCCGAAATGCACCTCGACGTCAATGGCGCCTTCGGCCATCAGCACCTTGAGATGCGGCATCAGGTCCTGATCGCCGATCCAGGCAGCGAGCGGCCGGTGGCGGCGGCCGAGGGGCACGCCGTGCACCCGCGTGTAGGCAATCGCCAGCGGCTGGATGAAGACCTGCTCGGCCGCGCCTTCCGAAATCGCCATCGAGGCGGCGCCGAACAAGGTGCTCTTGAACGGCAGGATGGTGTTGCCGTCGCCGGTAGAGCCCTCGGCAAACAGCACCATGGCGTCGCCTTTGGCCATGCGGCTGGCGATCTCGCTGGCCTGGTCGCCAGCTGTCCGCTTGCGCTCGCGTTCGATGAAGACCGTACGCTGCAGTTTCGACAGCCAGCCGATCAGCGGCCATCCCTCCATGTCCGCCCGGGCGATGAATGTCACATCGGCAAAGGAGCCGAGCACCATGATGTCGGTCCAGGAGATATGGTTCGAGGCGACCAGCAGCGGGCGCTGGCTGGACAGTGCGCCTTTGACATGGATGCGCAGGCCGAGCGTCCGGACGATGAGGCTGTGCCAGACCTTCAGAATGACCGTCTCGCGCCAGATTCCGGTCTTCATCGACAGCAGCTGCAAAGGCACAAGGACCAGCGAACCGACGACAACGAGGCTCAGCGCCAGGAAAATCCTGATTTTTCCGATCATGCAGCTTGGCCCTGCCCCAAAACTTTGGCTAGCGAAGATCGCGGCGCATGACAAGCGCGCCGGTAGGACCATGTTCGGTCGAGCGGTAATAATTGGCGCGGTGGCCGACTTGGCGGAAGCCCAACCGCCGGTAGAGGGCGATGGCAGCGACATTGGTCTCGTCGACCTCAAGGAACAGCGCCTCGGCCCGCTGCGCATGCAATTCGCGCAGTACCGCGTCCATCAACTGCCAGCCGAGCCCTTGGCGGCGATGCGAGCGCGCCACCGCCACGGTCAGAATTTCGCCCTCGCCGGCTGCAAGCCTGGCCAGCACGAAGCCGACCGGCGGCTTGGCGCCCTGGCCGATTTCGCGCGCGGCATAGCCGAACACGGTTTCCTGTTGGAGCAACGCGGCGAATTCGCCATCGGTCCAGGGCCGGACGAAATCCTCGCGATGCAGCACCGACGCTGCCGGGCTGTCGGCGATGGTCAGCGGCTCGAGCGCATAGTCCCTGCGGCGCGGCTGGAGGAAAGGGATGCGCATCACTTTTCCTGCCTCAACAGGATGAACCCGGCCTGCGGCTTGGCATCGGCGCCGCGCAGATAGAGTGGCTTCGGCTTGTCGCCCTCGCCTCTTGCAGCGGCGAGCCGGGCGTAGACGGCAATGTCGGCGGTGGCAGCCGTCGGGCCGATATCGAAATCGCGACCGGCCGCGGCTGCGATCTGCACGGCGGCCGTGCCGGCAAGCACCGGACGATTGTCCGCCGCCATTCCCGCGGCTTGCGCAAGTATGATCACCGCCGGACCATAGCGCAAAATCGCTTCCGCATCGTAAAGCGCGGCATGGATCTCCTCGCGGCCGGCATCGAGAGCAGCCAGGATCGGGCGGCCGGGAAATGCCGCCCTCGCCTCGGCCGCCAGCGCCTCCAGCGTCGTTACCCCGATCGCCGGGATCTTCAGCGCCAGCGCCAGGCCGCGCGCCGCCGAGACGCCCACCCGCAGGCCGGTGAAGGAACCCGGACCGACGGAGACCGCAACGGCGCCAAGGCCGGCATAATCGGTGCCGTCCGCTTTCAACGCTTCGTCAATGACAGCCATCAGGTGTTCGGCGTGGCCTTTGCCGAGATCGAGTACCGAGCGGCCGAGCTCTCTGCCGCCCGATGCGTCATAGACGCAAGCGGCGCAGAGATTGGCGGCACAGTCGATGGCGAGCAGTTTCATGGGCGACCGGTTCGAAAAACAGTCTCCCTCTGCCCGCCACGGCGCGCCGCCGCAAGAGCCAGCGCGTAAATTGTTAAGCGGCTTCGCTTCGGTGCAGGCCGGACGGCTTACGCCGCCGGCGCGATGCGCAGCATGTGGTTGTCCCAGACAAAGTCGGGCTCGGAGCGCGTCGCGCCGCTGCCTTCGATGATTTCGCCGGCACCCGTGGTTGCCATGAAGCCCGGGCCGTCGGGCGCCAGGCCGCAGACCTCGACCAGCGCCTTGGTGGCGACGATCTTGCCGCTGGCGGCGTCGATGACGGCCAGCGAATTGCCTTCCGGCGAAGACACCGCGACCGTGCCGGCAATCGGGTTGGCGGCGACCGAGCCGATGTAATTCCGGAAGCCGGATAGCACGTCCTGCGGCATGTCGAGCAGCTGCAGCCCCTTGCCGCGCGTGGCGCGGCCGACCAGCGGTGGCCGCTCGGTGCCCGGCCCGCGGTACTGGCAGCCGAACCAGATGGTGCCCGTGGGGTCGGCATCCATGTGGCGAATCGACAGCTGGTGCAGAGCCGGCGGCAGTTCGTGCTTTTCGATGAGATCGCCGGTTGTGCGATCGACCAGCACATAGGACGGCTTCATGGTGGCGATGTTGAGCTCGGCGCGGCCATAGTCGGGATGGGTCTCGATGCCGCCATTGGCGATGGCGATCGTCCGGCCGTCTCCGAGCAGCAAGAGCTCATGCGGCCCCATGCCATAGGTCGGAAACTCGCCGATGCGGCTGAACTTGGCCCGTGCGTCGTAGATCCCGACGACGCCGGCGGCATTGTCGAAATTGTTTTCGGTGGCGTAAAGCAGCGCGCCGTCGATGGAAAACACACCGTGGCCGAAGAAATGCCGACCGGTGATGCTGGCGATGGTCAGCGGCGGCTCGCGGCCGGCATGGTCGAAGACCACGGCGAAGGTGCCGGGTTGCCGGGCGAAGACCACGGAGCGCTTCGAGACCGGATCGAAGGTGACGTCGTGGCCACGGTCGGGCAGGTCGATCGCATGCAATACTTTTCCGGCTTCCGACAACACAGCGGCGCCAAAGCTGCCGTCGCGCTTGACGAAGGCGGTGGCAAAGACGGCATCGGCGGCAAGCGTGTCCGCCCAGGCCCGCGGCGCCATTGACGCGACGAAGCCGGCGCCGGCAGCTCTGAGAAAATCGCGGCGGTCCATCAGCGGCGTGCGTGTCGCAACCATTGGTCAGTCCCCGTCCAGTGACGAAAAGCCGGCGGTCAGGCCGAACTCGGCGGTTAGCCGGGTGCCGATCAAGCCCGACAGGCTGGAGGTGATCAGCGCGAAATGTTCGAGTTTTCCGCGCTCCGCGGGATCGGCGAGCGTCTTGTCGATCCGACCCTGGATGGATTTGGCAGTGGCAACGCCATTGATGAGCTGGATATGGATGGATTCCGCCATCCATCTGCTATCCTCGGGCAGCGCGTCGCCGAGCTTCGAGGCCTGGAACAGCGCATCAATGCCGGAGAGGTTGCCGGCTAATGAAAGGCCGGTGTTTTGCGAGCGCCGGTAGATCGCTTGCCTCGGCTTGTCACCCTGCGGTTTGGCGCCGAGAAAACCTTTGAGGCGCACCTCGCGGACCATTTCCAGCTCGTTGATGAAGACGCCGACCAGTTCGGTCACCGCTTCGGTGCCGTCGCGGTAAAGCGCATTGTCGGGTCCAGGATTAGCCCACAAGGCTGCAAAACCGTCCGGTTTTTTCCAGGCCGCGTCGACATCGGCCGCCATGGTCTCGATGTTCTTGGCGACTGCCGCGCCATAGGCGCAGCGATAGGGCTCGTCCTTGCCGACGAGCGTCTCGGCGCCGTCGCCGTAAAGCACGAACTCAAGCGCCCCTAATCCCTGCATCGCGACACTCTTGCCCGCCAGCTGCGCCGGATCGGTCGCGGTCGGATCCTTGCCGGCCAGCGCCGCCTGCACCTGCTTCAGGCCGATGCTCTTTCGGTCCGGCCAGTAGAGCATGCGCTCCAGCCGGTTGTTCTCCTTGATTGGCCCGAAGCCGATGATTTCAGCCGACGACCAGGCTGCGACCGTGGCCGAGAATCCGGCATGCGCGGCATCGAGGTTGCCCTGCGACGGCGCCTGGCAGAGCGCGTCCATGGCCTTCGCCAAGGTGCCGGCATGGCCATGCAGGCTGGCATAGGCGGGGCGGACAAATCCGTCGATCGCTCTTTGGATCACGTCGGAGGCTTTCACCGAGGCCGATACCGGGGACGCACCGAACAGAGCCAATGGGAGGAGTAGAACAGGCAAAACCCGCTTGAGCATCAGAATGACTCCAGGAATTTGATGAGAGCATCGCGGTCGGCCGTATTGGCGGCGGCAAAGCGATCGCGCGCCTTCTGCCCCTCGCCGCCATGCCACAGGATCGCTTCGGCAAGCGTGCGCGCACGCCCGTCATGCAGGAAGAAAGCGTTGCCGTTGACGGTCTTTGTCAGGCCGATGCCCCATAGCGGCGGGGTGCGCCATTCACTGCCCGTGGCATCGCCCACCGCCTGGCCGTCGGCAAGGCCAGGCCCCATGTCGTGCAGCAGAAAGTCGGAATATGGCCAGATCAGTTGGAACGCCTGCGCCTTGTTCCCGCGCATGGTGACGAATTTCGGCGTATGGCAGGCAATGCAGCCCATCTCGTAGAACAGCTTCTTGCCGGCGAGCACGGCGGGTGCGCCGACATCGCGCCGCGCCGGCACCGCAAGGTTCTGCGAATAGAAGGTGACGAGGTCCATCACCGGTGGTGGCGCCTCGATCGGGCCAAGCCGCTTCTGCACGCCGTTCGGCATGTCGAGGCAGGCCTTTTCAGCCGCGGTGCAATCGCCCCAGTGACTGGGCTCTTCCGGCGTCGAAATGCCGATATCGCCGGCAAAGGCGTCCGCCGCCTGCTGGCGGATCGACGCGGTCTGGGCCTTCCAACCGAAGCGGCCAAGCGTCAGTTGCCCACTGCTGAGGTCACGCACCATGTTGGGCTTGCCGGAAATGCCGTCGCGGTCGCCGGGATCGGCATGGGCAAGGATGTCGGCCGGCGCGATCTGTTCGATCAGGCCAAGGCCGATCATTGGCGGCGTCAGGCGCGGCGACAGCGTGGTGCGCGGGTCAAGCGGGGCGTAGCCAAGCCCGTCGACCGAATAGCTCGGCTTGCGCAGCCAAACCACGCTGCCGTCGCCGAGCGTGACCTTTTCCTCGCGATAATGGACATACATGCGGCCTTCGCCCTTGAGGCCGGGCACCGCCAGTTCCTGCAACTGCGTGCCGTAGACCGGATCGGGGAAGTTCAGCACCTTGTGCGCGGCGATCTCGGCCTTTTCCTCGGCCGTGCTCGCATCGCGCGCCAGCCGCAGGAACATCGACGTGGTGCGGCTGTCGGCGGCCGGCGGGCGGCCGCGGCCATCCTTCAAATGGCAATTCTGGCAGGCGCGCTCGTTGAACAGGGGTCCGAGACCATCCGAGGCCTGGGTCGAGGATGGCGACGACACCCAGTTCTTGCGGAAAAGCGCATTGCCGAGCTTGAAATTGCCCTGTTCCTCGAAGGTGATGTTTTCAGAGGGTTGCGAGAAAGCGTCGCGGTCGACCTGCCTGCGCGACGTGCCGGCGCCGCCTTGCATCGTTTCGAAGGATTCGGGCTTGGAGAAATCCTGGGTTGGCCTGGTAACGGCAAGGACGCGGGACCGGTCCTTCGGCGTCAGGTCGGTGCGGCTCGTGGCGAGGCCGACCGGTTCCGACGATCCGGCCAGGGCCGGGGCCAAAATTGCCGCCAGGATTACACCCGAAAGCCCACGAAACGCCTGATATCCCAGGTTTTTAAGGCGCAGCGGGCCGTTAGCCCGCCGCACGCGGCGCAGAATATCTAGGGGGCGCCGCATTCCTGCATGGTCCTATTCCGCCTCGTCCGCCGATGCGGCGTTGAGCTGGCCGTATTTTTCCTCGCCGATAGAGGCAAGGAGGTCGAGCTGCGTCTCGAGGAAGTCGATGTGACCTTCCTCATCCGCCAGCAATTCCTCGAACAGCTTCATCGTCACGTAGTCGCCGGCTTCGTTGCAGATCTCGCGCGAACGCTTGTAGGCGGTGCGTGCGTCATATTCGCCGGCGAGATCGGATTCGAGCACTTCCTTGACGTTCTGGCCGATGCGCAACGGCGCCACGGACTGCAAATTGGGATGCCCTTCGAGGAAGATGATACGGGCCACCAGCCGGTCGGCATGGTGCATCTCCTCGATCGATTCGGCGCGTTCCTTCTTTGCCAACTTGGCGTATCCCCAGTCTTCCAGCAGGCGGAAATGCACCCAGTATTGATTGACGGCGCCAAGCTCCAGGAACAGAGCCTCGTTAAGCCGCTCGATGATCTGCGGTTCGCCTTTCATGGATTCTGCTCCCATATTGGACGCGCAGGCCTCTGACGCGATCCAGGTGTGAAACGATGTCCACGCCGCTCGCCTCCGAACGGGTGTGGTAATTTTCGGTGACCCGAATGATCGTTTCGACCACATTTGGGAAGCAGCCGCAACAGCGACCGCGCTTTTGCATCGTGTGATAGACCTTCGCCGGCACGATCAGCTGCCAGGGGTCCTGATCCAGCAGATCGACGATCGTCTGCTCAATCTCCTTTTCGGTGATGATGTTGCAATGGCAGATCAGCATGGATTGGCTCTGGCTGACGGCGCCCCTCCGCGCCGTTTGGCTGGTGGTACGTCTTAGTTGAGCATGACCTTTTCCGAAAACCGGCTTCCACTTTTCGGGGTCATGCTCGCGGCTACTTGAACACCTTGTCCGGTGCGTCGAGGCTGTCGGACCCCTCGAAGGCTATGTTGTTCAGCTTCAGCGCGCCGACGGCGCGTTCGATCGACTTGGTCTGGTCGACCAGCGCGTCGATTGCCGCTTGCACGGTAGCATTGCCTTCGGTGTTGCCCTCGGCGATCTGCTGGTCGTAGGCCTCGCCGGCCACTCCCCGCGCCTTGATCGCCTCCATCTTGGCGACCGAGACATCGAGCTTGTCGTACAGTTCCTTGTCGATCGCCGGATCGGCCGCCTTGACCATATCGTGCACCGACGGGCCTGAAACGACGGCGCCGTCGGTGCGCGTGTAGCTGGCGAGATAGGCGGCGCGGATGCCGATGGCGTCATAGAGATGCGAGTTGTAGGTATTATCCGAGAAGCAGTCGTGCTCCTCTTCGGGATCTTGCAGCAGCAGGCCGAGTTTCATGCGCTCCCCGGCCAGTTCGCCGTAGGACAGCGAGCCCATGCCGGTGAAGATCACCGAGATAGCGGTGTTCGGCTGGCCATCGACGAGGTTCTTGCGGGCGGCGCCGTCTTCCTTCCAGTTGCCGACCATCTCCTGCAGGTCGGAGACCAGAAGATCGCTGGCCGACTTCAGATACTCGGCCCGGCGATCGCAATTGCCGCCGGTGCAGTTCTTGAGGTCATAGTCGGTGTACGGACGCTCGCCGGCGCCCGGGCCGGTGCCGTGCAAATCCTGGCCCCAGAGCAGGAATTCGATGGCGTGATAGCCGGTGGCGACATTGGCCTCGATGCCGCCGGCCTCCTGCAGCGTGCCGGAGAGGAATTCCGGCGTCAGCCTGGAGGCGTCGACCTTCTTGCCGTTGATCTCGATTTCCTTGTTGGCGATGACATTGGCGGTGTAGAGCGCGTTGGCGTCGGACTCGGTGCCGTAGCTCTTGGCGACGTAGTCGATCAGCCCTTCGTCCAGCGGCCAGGAGTTCACCTTGCCTTCCCAGTCGTCGACGATCTTGTTGCCGAAGCGGTAGACCTCGGTCTGCTGGTAGGGCACGCGCGACGCCTTCCAGGCATCGCGGGCGGCATTCAGCGTGTCCGCCGACGGGTTGGCAAGCAGCGCGTCAATAGCCTTGTCGAGTGCCTGCGCCGTGGTCAGCGAATCCTCGTACTTGGCCAGCGCGATGTCGGAATAGGTCTTGATGACCGCCTTGGCATCGATCTCCGCCGCTTTGGCCGGCAGGATGAAAACCGCCGCCGTCAACATAGCCGTGGCACCGATCGCAGCCAGCCTGCCGCCATATCGCGCTGTCATCATCATTCTCCAGTTCAAAGGGAATTCGGTAAAAGGCGCGCGTGCCAAACGGTGCCAAGACATAGGCATGCCGTAGGTCACGACAGATGCCGCGCCGCTCTGCGGCTCACGGAAGAAAGACACCAAATGCCTCCAATCGAACGGGTTCAAGGCCCAAACATCAAAGGGATGCGCTGACGCGCGAGCCTCCATAAAACGATGGCGAGGCCGGAAGTCAACTGGTGAGCCTTAGAAAATTCAATTGAAACAACAGTTTAGAATTATTCTAAACTAGGACTGTCAACTTTAAATCGTATAGCCAGCAGCCAAGATGAGAGACGGCGCGATTGACAAGCGACCGTTCCGGGTGCGACCCGGACCGGGGCTCTTGCGACGGCGGCAGACAATCGCCATCTGGCGGAACGGCTCACAATCAAAGCATGATGTCGTCCGAAAACCGCTTCACACTTTCGGCATCATGCTCCAGATTTGAAACAGGAATTCGGTTTGCGATGAAGAACGGGGTCGTCATTCTCGGTGCGGGTCATGCGGGCGTGCAAGCGGCCGCCAGCCTGCGCGAGGAAGGCTATGACGGGCCTGTCATACTGATCGGCGACGAAACCGATCTGCCCTATCACAAGCCGCCGCTGTCGAAGACCTTCATCAAGGACGCCGATGCCAAGCCGCAACCCTTGCGCGGCGAGGCCTTTTACACCGGCAGCGCCATCGACTTCAGGCCGGGCATCCGAATAGACAGCCTCGATACGGCAGGCTGCAAGCTGGAGGTAGCGGGCGGCGGCGTGCTGCCGTTCGACCGGCTCATCCTGGCCACCGGTTCGCGGCCGCGGCTTCTGCCGCTGCAGGGCGCCGACCTCTCGGGCGTGCTGTCGCTGCGCTCGATCGCCGATGCGCGGCTGATCCGCGCGCTCAGCGCCCAAAGCGAAGACGTGGTCATCCTCGGCGGCGGCTTCATCGGGCTGGAGATCGCGGCAACGCTGAGGGCCGCCGGCCGCAACGTCACCCTGGTCGAGGCTGTCGACCGGCTGCTTGGCCGCGCCGTGGCGCCGGTGGTGGCGAGCCATGTCCGCCAACGGCTGGAGGCGATCGGCGTGCGTATCCTCACCGGCACCACCATTGCCAGGCTGGAAGGGGAAAACGGCCATGTCTGCGCTGCCATCACCTCCACCGGCGAAAGGCTGCCCGCGCGCATGGTCATCGTCGGCATCGGCGCCGTGCCGAATGTCGAACTTGCGCAGGCTGCCGGACTGACTGTCGCCAATGGCATCCGCGTCGACCAACAGATGCGCACCTCAGTGCCTGATATTCTGGCCATCGGCGACGCCGCTTCCTACCGCCACTGGTCGACCGGCGGCGACGTGCGGCTGGAATCGGTGCAGAACGCCACCGACCAGGCGCGGCTTGCCGCACGCACGATCACCGGCCATACGGACGCGTATGCGGCGGTGCCGTGGTTCTGGTCTGACATCGGCGACATGAAACTGCAGATGGTCGGGCTGACCTCGGGCGGCGACAGCCATGTCGTGCTGGGCGACCTCGCTGAGAACAAGTTCTCGATCTACCACTATGCTGGAAGCCGGCTGCTCGGCATCGAATCCGTCAACAGGCCGGGCGACCATATGCTGGGCCGCAAGATGCTCGGGGCCGGGTTTTCGCCGATGGCGCAGACGATTGCTGAGGGACCTGACGGGCTGAAGGCTGCACTGGCAGCGTTCCAGCAGGATGAGCCGGCACGGGCTGCGGGCTAGACGCACTTACCCTCCCCCTTGTGGGGAGGGTCGCTGCGAAGCAGCGGGGTTGGGGTCGGCGCGAGGCCCCCCACCCGGACCTGCGGTCCGACCTCCCCACAAGGGGGAGGTAGGGTTTGCGCTAGGCAGCGCAGACTTCGCGGATCGAGCTTTCCAAAATGTCGAGCGCCTCGTTCATGACATTGTCCTGGATGGTGATCGGAGCCAGGAAACGGATGACGTTGCCGTAGACGCCGCAGGTCAGCAGGATCAGCCCCTTGTCGAGCGCCTTCAGCCGGATCGCATTGGCGATCTCGGCCGACGGCAGGCCCTTCTTGACGTCGTTGAACTCGACCGCGTTCATGAAGCCGAGACCCCTGATGTCGACAATCTCGGGCACATCGTCGCGGATCGACTGCAGCCGCTGTTTCAGCCGGGCGCCCAGCGTATTGGCGCGGTCGCACAGCTTTTCGTCCTCGATTACGTCGAGCACGGCGTGTGCTGCGGCGACACCGATCGGGCTGCCGCCATAGGTGCCGCCGAGCCCGCCAGGACCGGGCGCATCCATGATCTCGGCGCGGCCGGTGACCGCCGCCAGCGGGAAGCCGCCGGCCAGGCTTTTCGCCATGGTGGTAATGTCGGCCGCGACCTCATGATGATCCATGGCGAACATCTTGCCGGTGCGGGCAAAGCCGGTCTGCACCTCATCGGCGATCAGCAGCATGCCGTGCTGGTCGCAGAGCTTGCGCAGCGCCGTCAGGAATTCGCGCGGCGCGTCGTAGAAGCCGCCCTCGCCCTGGACCGGCTCGATGATGATGGCGGCAACGCGAGCCGGATCGACATCGGCCTTGAACAGTTTGTCGAGTGCGGCCAGCGAATCGGCTGTAGACACGCCGTGCAGCGGCACCGGAAACGGCGCGTGGTAGACGTCGCCCGGCATGGCGCCGAAGCCGACCTTGTAGGGCACGACCTTGCCGGTCAGCGCCATGCCCATGAAGGTGCGGCCGTGGAAGCCGCCGGCAAAGGCGATGACGGCTTGGCGGCCAGTGGCGTTGCGGGCGATCTTGATGGCGTTCTCGACGGCTTCAGCACCCGTAGTGACGAAGATGGTCTTCTTCTCGAACTTGCCGGGCAGCATGCCGTTCAGCCGTTCGGCCAGCCTGACATAGCTCTCATAGGGCACGACCTGGTGGCAGGTATGGGTGAAGCGGTCGAGCTGTGCCTTGACCGCCTCGATCACCCTGGGATGGCGGTGGCCGGTGTTGACGACGGCGATACCGGAGGAGAAATCGATGTATCGGCGGCCTTCTACATCCCAGATCTCCGAATTCTCGGCGCGGTCGGCATAGATCTGCGTCGTCATGCCGACGCCGCGCGAGATCGACTGGTTCTTGCGCTCAGAAATGGCTGCGTTCTTCATTTCGTCCCTCATCGGGCCGACGCCCGTTCTCGTTAGATGAATGCCAAGGCCTCTTCTGACCTTATTTCACGTTTTCCTCAAGTTGGCACCGCCGCCGGGCGATTGGGCCTGTCGTCGATGCGGGCCACTTCGACAGACCGGTCTTAACCAGCCGACCGATACACGTACGGGGCAGTCCGTGACAGCTCACCCGTCACCGGGAACGGCGAAGCGATCCCGCTCGCCGCGGTGGCGAACTTCCGCTACGACCTCGAACAGCCGACGGTGTGGCGGCGCAACCGCATCCCGATGATCACCGTTCGCGCAGGCCTCGTTGGCGACGTGCTGCCGGCCACCGTCGTCAACGAATTGAAGCCGTCGGTCGACGCCTTCATCGCCAAACTGCCGCCCGCTATTCCGTTGCAACCGCCGGCTCGGTCGAAGAAAGCGCAAAAAGCCAGGGACCGATCGCAGCGGTGGTGCCGCTGATGCTGTTCGTGATGGCGACCATCCTGATGATCCAGTTGCAAAGTTTTCAGCGCCTGTTCCTGGTGGTGGCGGTGGCGCCGCTCGGCCTGATCGGCGTGGTCGCGGCCCTGGTGCCGAGCGGCGCACCGCTCGGCTTCGTCGCCATTCTGGGCGTCCTGGCGCTGATCGGCATCCTGATCCGCAACTCGGTGATCCTGATCGTGCAGATCAAGGATCTGGTGGCCGAGGGCCAAGACCGCTGGGAAGCCGTATCGAAGCGACCGAGCACCGCATGCGGCCGATCGCGCTGACGGCCGCGGCCGCCAGCCTGGCGCTGATCCCGATCGCGCGCGAAGTGTTCTGGGGCCCGATGGCCTACGCCATGATGGGCGGCATCATCGCCGGCACGGCGATCACGCTGCTATTCCTGCCGGCGCTTTATGTGACGTGGTTCAGGATCAAGGAGCCTAAGCAGGGGGACGAACCATCTGTTCCGGACAACGGCGAACTGGCGCAAAGCTCGACTTAGCCCTGCTGCATCACTCGTTGTCGTTGGAGGGTACAGGGAGTGATTTAGCGCGCTGCCAGGGCGACAATTTTGAATCGCGCCAAGCATGCCAGCCTTTTGGCAAATCGGCCAATTCCAGGATGCTCTCATCCCGCTGAACCACATTCTGGAGGCTGACGAGCATTATCTCGGGTTCATCTCGATTTTTCTTGTCGCTGCTATGAAATTGCCAACTGCCACCCTCATCGTTGTGGTTATCGTCGTCATCAGCTTCGTGCACAACGTATGCGATCCAGTCACCACGTTTAAATATGCTTGTGTCCGACAACACCGCGACGTTGGGTGGGTCTTCGAACTTCCATTCCGCCATAGGAAACCCCAGATTCAAGCGGTCCGCACAAACCCCTCGCTCGCCCTCAACAGATTGCGCGTATAATCCTTCTCCACCCGATGCCCGATCAGCTGGCCCGCGGTGAGATTTTCCACCGCTTCGCCATTCTGCATCACCATCAGGCGCTCGCACATATGGGTGATGATGGCGAGGTCGTGGCTGACCATCAGGAAGGTCAGCTTGCGCCGACGGCGAACCTCTTCCAGCAGGTTGAGCACTTCGGCCTGCACCGAAGCGTCGAGCGCCGAGGTTGGTTCGTCGAGCAGCAGGATCGACGGTTCGAGGATGAGCGCCCGCGCGATCGCCACGCGCTGACGCTGACCGCCGGAGAGCTGGTGCGCGTAGCGGAAACGGAAACCGTTGCCTAATCCGACCTCGTCGAGGGCGCGCTGGATGCGTTGCTCGCCATCGGCAAAGCCGTGAATGGCGAGCGGTTCCTGTAGCAGGCGGTCGACGGTCTGACGCGGGTGCAGCGAACCATAGGGGTCCTGGAAGACCATCTGCACTTCGCGATAAAAAGCCTTGTCGCGGCGCGCTCCCAGCGTCTTGCCATTGACCGTGATAGTACCGGATGCGACAGGCACCAGGCCGGCAATGGCTTTGAGCAGCGTCGACTTGCCGGAACCGCTCTCGCCGACCAGGCCGAAGGATTCGCCGGACTTCACCTCGAGGTTCGCCCCTTTCAGCGCGCGAAAACGGTCGAACACCACCTCCAGCCCTTCAATCGAAATGGCTGGCGTCATGCCGCCCACTCCGGCTTGCGGTCGAGCACCGGCAGCGGGTGGCGTTCGTAGCCGATCCTGGGCATGCAGTTGAGCAGGCCGCGCGTGTAGGGATGCTGGGCGTCGCGCAGCTCCGACGCCTTGAGCTGCTCGACCACCTTGCCGGCATACATGACGATGACGCGGTCGCAGAAGGAGGCGACCAGCCGCAGATCGTGCGAGATGAAGATCAGACCCATGCCGCGCTCACTGACCAAGCGGTCGAGGATGCCGAGCACATCGAGCTGCACGGTGACGTCGAGCGCCGAGGTCGGCTCGTCGGCGATCATCAGTTCCGGTCCGGCGATCAGCATCATTGCGATCATGGCGCGCTGGCCCATCCCGCCGGACACCTCGTGCGGGTGCAGGTCGAAGACACGCGAAGGGTCGCGGATCTGCACAGCTTCCAGCATGGCCAGCGCCCGCTCGCGCGCCTCGGCCTTGGAGACCTTTTCATGCGTGCGCAGCGTCTCGACCATCTGGCGGCCGATGCTCATCACCGGGTCGAGCGAGTATTTCGGATCCTGCAGGATCATGGCGATGCGTTTGCCGCGCAGCGCCCGGCGCTGGCGGGCGGGTATGTCCAAAAGATCGATGCCGTCCAAGGCGAGCTTCTTGGCCGAAACCAGAGCCTGCGGCGGCGTCAGCCCCATGATGGCGCGGCCGGTCTGCGACTTGCCGGAGCCGCTTTCGCCGACAATGCCCAGCCGCTCTCGGCCAAGCGAAAAAGTGACGCCGCGCACTGCCTGGATGAGGCCGGTGCGAGTCGGGAAGGTGACGCGCAGGTCGTCGATATCGAGAAGTGCACCACTCATTGATCACCGCTCATTGGTCGCCGCTCCGGGGATCGAGCGCGTCGCGCAGGCCGTCGCCGAGCAGGTTGAAGCCGAGACTGACGATCAGGATGGCGAAGCCCGGTGCGCCGGCCACCCACCATTGGTCGAGCACGAAGCGGCGGCCGGACGCGATCATGGTGCCCCATTCCGGCAGAGGCGGCTGAGCGCCGAGGCCGAGGAAGCCGAGGCCGGCGGCGGTGAGGATGATGCCGGCCATGTCGAGCGTCACCCGGATGATCAGCGAGGAGATGCAGAGCGGCATGATGTGGCGCAGCACGATGCGGAACGGCGAGGCGCCCATCAATTGCACCGCCTTGATGTAATCCGAATTGCGCACGGTCATCGTCTCGGCCCGCGCAATTCGGGCGTAAGGCGGCCACGAGGTGATGGCGATGGCCAGCACCGCGTTTTCGATCCCGGGGCCAAGGGCGGCGACAAAGGCCAGTGCCAGGATCAGCTTGGGGAAGGCGAGGAAGATATCGGTAATGCGCATCAGAATGGCATCGGTCCAGCCGCCGGCATAGCCGGCGACGGTGCCGACCAAAAGGCCGATGGGGGCCGCTATGACAGCGACGAGAATGACGACATAGAGGGTCCAGCGTGAGCCAAAAAGAATGCGCGAATAGATATCGCGGCCGAGATCGTCGGTGCCGAACCAATGCGCCGCACTCGGCGCCAAAAGCCGGGCATTCTTGAGTTCGCCGATAGTCGGCGAATAGGGCGCCAGCACATCGGCAAAGGCGGCGACCAGCAGCAGCGCGATGATGATGAGCAGGCCGAGAAACGCCAGCCGGTTGGCGGAAAAGCGCCGCCAAGCGACGTAGGCGCGGCCGAGCCGTGCCTGCATGCGCGAGGCCGGCCGATCACTGAGCAGCCAATCGCGGCGCGTTTGGATTGCTTCGGCGCTCATCCTGTCTTCGTCCTCGGATCGAGCACCTTGTAGAGAACGTCGGACAGGAGATTGATGCCGATGAACACCGAACCGATGACGATGGTGCCGCCGAGCACGGCGTTCATGTCGGCGTTCTGCAGCGAATTGGTGATGTAGAGGCCGATGCCGGGCCAGGAGAACACCGTCTCGGTCAGCACCGAACCTTCGAGCAGCCCGGCATAGGACAGCGCGATCACCGTGACCATCGGCACCGCGGCGTTGCGCAGCGCATGGCCCCAGATGATTCGCGTTTCAGACAGGCCCTTGGCGCGCGCGGCGACGATGTATTCCTGCGACAGCTCGTTCAGCATGAAGGAGCGCGTCATCCGGCTGATATAGGCGAGCGAGAAATAGCCCAGCAGCCCTGCCGGCAGGATGATGTGGCGGTAAGCGTCGTAGAAGACATCCCACTGGCCCTGCAGCGCGGCGTCGAGCAGGTAGAAGCCGGTGATCGGTGTGAATGTGTACTCGTAGACGATGTCGAGGCGGCCGGGAAAAGCCACCCATTGGAGCTTGGCGTAGAACAGGACA
Organism: Mesorhizobium sp. M0772; assembly: GCF_040320135.1. NCBI lineage: Bacteria > Pseudomonadati > Pseudomonadota > Alphaproteobacteria > Hyphomicrobiales > Phyllobacteriaceae > Mesorhizobium > Mesorhizobium sp. M0772. Next base: position 166,410 of record NZ_JAMYPB010000009.1, read on the forward strand.
AGCCCCAAAAGCCCGATCCAGAAGATAGGCACGGAATAGCCGATCAGGCCGACAATGCGAACGATCTGGTCGATGAGACTGCCGCGTTTTACCGCTGCCAGCACGCCGAGCGGCACGCCGATCAACGAGCCTATCAGAGTGCCCAAAGTCGCCAGTTCGATCGTTGCCGGAAAGGCACGGCGTATGTCGGTCATCACAGGATTGGTGGTCAGCACAGAGGTGCCGAAATCACCGTTCAGCGCATGCTTGAGATAGATATAGAATTGCTCGATCAACGGCAGGTCGAGCCCCATCTCGCGGCGGGTGCGCTCGACGACATTGGCCGGTGCGCGGTCGCCGAGCACCGCCAGCACCGGATCGATCGGAATGATGCGGCCGATGAAAAAGGTCACCGCGAGCAGGCCGAGATAGGTGGTGACGGCGATGACCAGGAAGCGGCCGATCGCCAACAAGATAGCGACGGCGCGGGCGCTTCCCTGCCCCGCCGTCGCCTGGTTTTCAATCGCGCTCATCAGGGCGCGTCCGCCGGCGCTATTCCTTGGAGACCGGGCCGACGAAGTTGGTGTCGAAGCTCGGACCGAGCGCAAAGCCTTTCAGGTTTTTGCGCAGGCCTGCCACTTCCAATTGCTGGTGGATGATTACGAAGGGGCTGGTGTCGAGGATCGTCTTTTCAAGGCTCTTGTACATATCGGCGCGCTTGCCGGCATCCTTCTCCAGCAAGGCTGCTTCGGTCTGCTTTGTCAGGTCCGGGATGTCCCAGGCATTGCGCCAGGCCAGCGTCTTGGTCTTGCCTTCATCAGAATTGTCCGGGTTTGAGGCAAAGGTCTGGGCGTTGGAGTTCGGATCGAAATAGTCCTGGCCCCACTGGCCGATATAGATGTCATGATTGCGGGCGCGGTATTTGGTCAGCGTCTGCTTGCCGTCGCCCGGGATAATTTCCAGCTTGATGCCGGCCTGGCCAAGCGTCTGCTGGATCGATTCCGCCATGCCCGTTGTCGGCTGTCCCGTGCGTACGTCCATGGTTACGCTGAAGCCGTCGGCCAGGCCGGCCTTGGTCAGCAGTTCCTTGGCTTTGGCGACGTCGAACTTGAACGGATTTTCGTCCAGTTCGCCCAGCACGCCCTTGGGCAGGAAGGTCTGGTGAATCTCGCCAATGCCCTTGAGGATGGTCGTGCTCAGCGCATCGTAGTCGACCAGATATTTGAACGCCTGGCGAACCTCGGGCTTGGCGAGGTTCGGATTCTTCTGGTTGAGACTGATGTAAAAGACCGTGCCCTTCGGCGCGCTGGTCGTGGTGAGATCGGCATTCTTGGCGATGGCGTCGAGATCGTTCGGCTCGAGGTTGCGGGCAACGTCGATGTCGCCTGCTTCGAGCGCCAGGCGCTGTGCCGAGCTTTCCTTCATGTTGCGGTAGATGACGCGGGCGAGCTTGGCCTTCTCGCCATTGTAATTGTCGTTGCGCTCCAGCACGACGACCTCATTGGCCCGCCATTCGCGCAGCTTGTAGGCGCCGGAGCCGGCATAACCGGTCTTCAGGAAGGCGTTGCCGAAATCGTTGTCCCATTTGTAGTCGGCACTCGGCGTCACCGCGGCGACATGTTCCTTGACCAGCTTTGCGTCGACGACCGAAGCGACCGTTGCCGACAGGCAGTTTAACACGAAGCTCGGCGCATAGGCCTTGTCGACGGTGAACTGGAAGGTGGTATCGTCGACGGCCTTGGCCTTGTCGGCAACATTGTCGCCGCTGATGCCGAACTGGTTGATGATGAATGCCGGCGGCTTGTCCAGCTTGATGGCGCGCTCGAAGGAATAGGCGACATCGGCGGCCGTCAGTGGATTGCCCGAAGCGAACTTTAGGCCGGGCTTGAGCTTGAACGTATAGACCAGGCCGTCGTCGGAGACGGTCCAGCTCTCGGCAAGGTCGCCCTTGACCTTGGAGGTGTCTCTGAGATCGAGGCGGACCAGCAGATCATAGGTGTTGCCGGTGACCTCTGCGGTCGACAGTTCGAAGGCCTCGCCCGGATCCATGGAGATGATGTCGTCGATGGCAAAACCTTCGACCAGCGTGTCGGCGGGGGTCACGGCAAAGGCCGGCGCGACGCCAATGAGCAGAGCGGACATGGCAGCACCTGCGAGCCAGACGCGCGAACGTAGAGCAAACTTTTCCATCATCATGATGATTGTTCCCTGTTTTGTTGATTGTTGACCCCGAGTTCCCGGCTCAGGGCTGCAGTAATCTTTTTCGCGGCCGGAGGACGACCGTTAGACACATACCGTGTTGATTTTTTTCCAGTTGGTCAACACCCTATCCGGCAGCCCTCCAACCGGCAACGGGCATTTTGCGAGCCGGCATACTGGACCGGAATACGCTGTGCGCGTCGAAGCATGGGCGACCCAATTGCAGCCGCCGATGGGGAAAAATCTGCTCTTTTCGGTGTTACTTGATGGCAGCAACCAGATCGGCGTCGGGGAAGCAGGTGGCGGGGCGGCCATTCTTTTCCTGCCAGCTGCCGATCGAGCGGCGGGTCTTGAAGCCGGGCAGGCCGTCGGCGCTGCCGACATCGTAGCCCTTGGCCTCCAGCGCCCGTTGCAGCGCGGCGATGTCGGAACGATGCAGGCCGCCAACCGCACCCCAGCTGCCGACGAAATCAGCATCGCCATGGGCGATGCGGTCAGCGCCCTGGCCGATGAACAGGGCGTACAGGTCGCTGGTGTTGTACTGTTTCAGCACGTAGAAATTGGGCGTGGCGATGAAGGCGGGGCCGCTGCGTCCGGCCGGCATCAAAAGGAATCCTTCCGCTTTCGGTTCGCCGGCCGGAAAGGCTTTGCCGCCGACGCGGCTGATTCCCATCGCCGCCCAGGCTGAGATTTTCTTGCCCTGGTCGGGACCTTCGAGCGAGCAGGAAACGCTTTCCGGCACCGTCACCTCGAAACCCCAGCCACGCCCCTTCACCCAGCCATAGTGGACGAGATAGTTGGCGATCGAGGCCAGCACGTCCGGCGTCGAATTCCAGATGTCCGGGTGCCCATCACCGTCGTAGTCGACGGCGTGCTTCAGGAACGAGGTCGGCATGAATTGCGGCTGGCCGAGCGCGCCGGCCCAGGAGGATTTCATGGCGCCGACCGGCGCCAACCCATGCTCGACGATCTCAAGCGCCGCCAGCACCTCGGTGCGGAAGAAGTCCTTCCTGGTCGACATGAACGCCTTGGTGCCGAGAACCTCGAAGGCGTCGTAGGGCATTTTCGCCGCGCCGAAGCCGGTCTCGCGGCCCCAGATCGCCAACAGTATCTCGCCCGGGACACCGTAGCGCTTTTCGATCGCAGCCAGCGTCCTGGCGTTGGCCGCCTCGCGCGTGCGCCCACCTGACGTGACGGCGCGCACCGTCTTTTCGGCGAAATAGGCGCCAGGCGAACCGAACTCGGCCTGATGCTGTTTTTGCGGGGTTTTGGGTTTCTCGCCAGGCAGGACGAGGTCGGGTAGTTTGAGGTTCGGCTTCACGCCGTTGAAAGCGGCGTCGAAGGTGGATTTGGAGATGCCTTTGGTCTGGGCTTCGGGCCAGAGATCGGTTTGCAGCCAGGCGCGGAACTGGTCATCGATTTTGGCAGCGGAGGCGGGGGCTACAAAAAGCAGGGCAACAAGGGATGCGAGAAGCGCAACGAGCGCCAATCCGAAAGATCCGCGTTCTGTCGCGCCCCCCTCTGTCCTGCCGGACATCTCCCCCTCAAGGGGGGAGATTGGCTGTCGCTTCGGTTTTCGCCAACCACCAGCGTTGAAAGAAGAATGCCGCCCGAGAAGCTGCTGATCTCCCCCCTTGAGGGGGAGATGTCCGGGAGGACAGAGGGGGGTGTTTGGCGCAAACCTCGAAGAATGCGAAGCTTTCATGTCGCACATCCTGCCCGCCAATTGCGTCAAAACGCCGTCCGCGAGCGCAAGGCCGCCGCCAGCGTCCCCTCATCCAGATAGTCGAGTTCGCCGCCGACCGGCACGCCATGCGCAAGCCTGGTGACCTTGATCTCGAAACCCGAGAGCTGGTCGGTGAGATAATGCGCCGTCGTCTGGCCCTCGACCGTGGCGTTGACGGCGAGGATCACCTCCTTCACCTCGCCGCCGGCGACGCGGTCGACCAGCGAGCGGACATTGAGCTGGTCGGGGCCGATGCCGTCGAGCGGCGACAGCGTGCCGCCGAGCACATGGTAGCGCACATTCATGGCCGCCGCCCGCTCCAGCGCCCAGAGGTCGGAGACATCCTCGACGACGATCAGCGTCGAGGCATCGCGGCGCGGATCGGTGCAGATCATGCAAGGGTCGGAGGTATCGACATTGCCGCAGGTCGTGCAGATGCGCACCTTGTCGGCGGCTTCAGCCATGGCGGCGGCGAGCGGCGACAAAAGCTGCTCCTTCTTCTTGATGAGGTGCAGTGCCGCACGCCTGGCCGAACGCGGCCCTAGCCCCGGGACCTTGGCCAGGAGCTGGATCAGGCGTTCGATCTCGGGACCGGCGATTCGCTTCGACATCGCACTGATCTAGGGTTTTTCCGCGCGCTTTGAAACATCGCCGCATACGCACCGAGCCCGCCATGCTGCCATGGCGGGCTTGGAAACTGTTTTAGGCGTCAGTAAGCTGACGCTGGCCGGGTCTGGTCGATAATCATCGCGCCGATAGCGTCGGTATTCTCAGGCGTCGACTGGAAGCCCATCGACGCTTCCTGCGTTGCCGATGGAACCGAGGTGATGTAGCGGGCGTTCAGCGTGCCGCCGAAACGCGAGGCATCGGGCTCGGCCATCGGCTCCTGCATCGCCACCTCCGTCTGCTTGGCGGCGACGCGGGCGCTCTTGGCGGGCGCCGCGGAAGCCGTCACATAGGTCTGCTCGGCCGGGGCACGTGTCGCCTTGGCTGCGCGAACCGCCGCGGCCTGCTTGGCAGGATCTGGACGGACAATGGTCTTCACCACCGGCTCGGCGTAGGCAACCTGCACCGGCGCTTCAGGCACAGGCGCGCGCGGCTGCGCCGAGGCAACCATGGTCGTGGATTCATCCGGCAGCGGCTGCCAGTTGCGACCGCGCTTCTCGTAGAAGGCGTTGCCGCCGGCAACCATGGTGTAATGCATGTTCTTGTAGGGGAACTTCAGTCCGGCGGTGTGGAAGTACATCGTGTTCTTAAGCTTGGCCTTGCGCTCGCCCTTGAGCACCGCATCGGCGGCCTCCTCGACATCGGGCATCGCTTTCGAATTCATCGCCCGCGTCATCACGCCGGGCGCGAACTGGCCCGGTTCGCCAACCACTTGGCAAATGGTGCTGCCATGATTGCCGGAGCGCAGCCGGTTCATCACCACCGTGCCGACGGCGATCATGCCGTCACGGCTCGAGCGGTTGGACTCGAAGAACATCGCCCGCTCCAGGCATTCCTTCTCCTTCGGCGTGTTGCGGTAGGCGCGCGTCGAAAGGAAGCTGGGCGTGATGGCGTCGGTCAGGCTGGCGACCGACAGGCCGTGCGAAGACGTGGTCTGGCTGCAACCGGCCAGGAACATAGGAGAGAAGATGATGCCGAGCAGAAGCGGCGTCTTCCATCGCGTCGCGATCAACAAAAATGCCTCATTGTCCACATTCCAGCCAGCACCGAGATGTGGCAAGAATGAGACTATTAAAGGCAAAAAGATGGCTAAAGTATTAGGTTTCGTGCAGCATAGGTA